>JAGWBG010000041.1:0-2975 GCA_021296015.1 Dehalococcoidia bacterium
ACGCTCAAGGGTTCAGCTACGTGGAGGCGGCAGAGGCCATGGACTGCTCGTTGGGAACCGTCAAGTCTCGTCTGGCCCGTGGCCGTGCCGACCTGCGGGACTTCCTGCGGGGGCATGGGGAACCTTTACCCGGTAGTTTTCGTCAAGATAGATAGGACTATGTGGATTTTCAGAAAGAATAGAGCCCATATCAGCCTGGAGACTCTCTCCGAATATATAGACGGTCGCCTGTCGTCCGGAGAGCACGAGAAGGTGGAGCGACATCTGGAGGGCTGCTACGGGTGCAGCGCGGAGTTGGAGTCGCTGAGGTCCACAGTCAGCCTCCTCAGACGGACGCCGATGAGGAATCCTCGCCGCGTCTACACCCTCGCCGAAGCACCGCCCCTCCCTTCGATGCCGTGGAAGGCAAGGGTGCCTGTGTGGGCTTATGGGACTGCAGCATCGGTGGTCATCGCGCTTTTTGCACTGGTGCTGTCGGCGGACCTGAGCGGTTCCCTGGCCGGGGACGAGTCCGGTCTCAGGGCGCCCGACCAGGAGCAAGCTTCCCCAGCCGCCTCTGAACGGTCCGAGCTAATGTCCGATTCAGAAGCGGCGAAGCCAGTAGCCGTTCCTGCCCCGACCACTACCTCTGAGCCGCAACCGACGGCGATGGTGGCTGCCCCTACGTCAACTCCCATCCCACAAGTCACCGTCGTGTCTGGGGAGATGGCGGAGCCGGCCCTTGCCGATGCCGCTACGTCATACGCGCAGGAGGCAGAATCGGCTGCCACCACTATTTCGTCCTCTCCCCCCGGTGTTACCCCCACGCCGCAGCCGACATCTATGCCGGAGGCAGCGGCGATGGAAGGTGCCCCTACGGCCACTCCCATTCCGCAAGCCGCCGCCGTGTCCAGAGAGGCATCGGCAATGACTGATGACGATGCCTCTCCTCCCATAGATTCACAGGTGGCAAAAGAAGTCGCCTCCTCTATTTCTATTTCAACCCCTCCTCCTGCGGCTACGCCCCTTCCCACGCCTGCGGCCAGTCCTACGATACCGACCGTTGTGGCGTCTCCGACCGTAGCTAATCGTCTTGTTGATAGGTTCGAGCAGGGCGCTACACCCATGCCAACAGTGGCCCCAAGTCCCACACTTGTGCCCGCTCCGACCATCCCCCTCAGTGAGGTGCAACTTGCTCCGACTCCTGAGTTTCTAGCCCAGGAAGCCTCGTCCGTTGAAGCTGAGGACGGCTCTACGTCCATCGTCTGGCGTGTGCTGGAGGTCGTGCTGGGTGCGGCAGCCGTCGTCCTCGTGGGAGGTGTACTCTGGCGGCTTCGGTATCGCCGGGGACGGACCATATCCTGATGGGGAACCCTATCGCTATGCCTTGAATCCCTGGCTTAGATGAGCCAAACTTTCTACCAGCAAAGTGTGGTCGGAGGTTCACCTGTGGTATTGAGTGATAGGACTATCCAAGAAGAACTCGACAAGGGCCGCATACGCATTAACCCCCTGGACCCTTCCTGTATCCAGCCTGCCAGCGTAGACTTGCACCTGGATAACAAGGTCCTGCTGTTTCGCAATAGCCAGCAGCCATATATTGACATTCGAGAGCCTCAGGAAGACCTCATGCAGCCTATGGAAATAGCGGGCGACGTGCCATTTATTCTCCACCCCGGCGAATTCGTGCTGGCAAGTACCCTTGAGTTCATAGAGGTTCCCGACGACATCGTGGCCCGGCTGGATGGCAAAAGCTCCCTGGGCAGGATGGGTCTGATAATCCACTCTACGGCAGGGTACGTGGACCCGGGATGGAAGGGCAACCTTACCCTGGAGCTGACAAACGTGGCCCGTCTGCCCATTACGCTGTATTACGGTATGAAGATTGGTCAGATTTCATTTCTGCGCCTGACGACTCCTGCCCAGCGCCTTTACGGCTCTCCCGGGTTAGGCAGTAAGTACCAGGGTCAACAGAGGCCGACTCCAAGCCGTTTCTATGAGGAGAACAGTGGCTAGAGGCCAGAGAGGGATGTGGGACTCGTAGCTGCCTGTCCCCAGGCACACGGTATCGGTGAGGCGATACAGTATATCATTTAATATCTCTTGACATTATAGACAAATTATTCCAGAATTAGGCACAGTCATATCGCAGGGAGGGGGTGTAGCTGCTTTTGTTGGGTGGCCGGGTAAGCCAGCCGCCGTTGTGACAAAAGCCGAGTTATGCCCTTTTCTAATTATGAGCCACATGAGACAAGCCCTGGCCCTGGCCAGACTGGCCCTTGGGACCACCAGTCCCAACCCCGCTGTGGGCGCTGTAATCGTGAGGGACGGCGTTGTCGTGGGAGAGGGTTTCACCCAACCTCCAGGACACGCCCACGCCGAGGTGATGGCCCTCCAGCAGGCCGGCCGGAACTCCCGTGACGCCTCCCTGTACGTGACTCTTGAGCCATGCTGTACCTATGGTCGCACCCCCCCGTGCACCCAGGCCATCATCGCTGCGGGCATCAGCGAGGTACACGCTGCCATCACAGACCCCAACCCCCGGGTGAATGGCAAGGGGCTGTCTGAGTTGGAGGCCACCGGAATCAAAGTGTACCGTGGGGATGGCGAAGAGGAAGCCAGGGAGATGTACGAAGCCTTTGCCAGGCACGTCAACACCGGGCTGCCCTTTGTCACCGCCAAGTTTGCCATGAGCCTGGATGGCAAGATAGCGACTCACACCGGCGATTCAAAGTGGGTCACCGGGCCATTGGCACGGGGTCACGTTCAGGAGATGCGCAGGACCTGCGATGCCATCATGGTTGGCGTGAATACCGTCCTGCGAGACAACCCACGGCTTACCGCCAGAGACAGGGATGGGAGCCTCCTGTCCCGCCAACCCCTACGGGTGATACTGGACAGCAAAGCCCGCACTCCCACCGACGCCATTCTCCTTAGTGAGCCGGGACTCACCTTCATCGCAGTGACCCGGTCGGCGGCGGACGGCCGAATAGCTG
>JAGWBG010000041.1:3167-11780 GCA_021296015.1 Dehalococcoidia bacterium
ATCTCCGCTCCTTCGCCCGTGGGTGGAAGGGGCAGCCTGAACATGTCTCAGGTCGTGGACATAGAGCAGGCAAGGGTGGAGCAAGTCGGAGACGATGTACTCGTAATCGGCTATCCGTCGGCCCGGGTACTCCCTGTAGAGACCGTCTCCATATCGGAGACAGGCTCGGAAACGAGAGTAGGGTGATATGTTTACGGGTATTGTGGAAGAGGTTGGTCGGACTAGGTCCCTTGAGCAGCCCTCGGAGCAGGTCGGAGTCGGATGCCTCACCATTGAGGCCCAAAAGATCCTTGAGGGTTCAAAACTGGGGGATAGCATCGCCGTCAACGGAACCTGCCTCACTATAGTGGCCCTGGATGGTGACACCTTCGACGTGGAACTGGCACACGAGACCCTACGACGCACGAACTTGGGAACTCTGAAGCCGGACTCTGGGGTAAACTTGGAGCGGCCCCTGGCAGCCACCGACCGGATGGGTGGACACATCGTCCAGGGTCATGTAGACTCGACGGGCAAGGTCATGTCCTTGAAACCCGAGGGGGACAGTATACTCATGGGCTTTCGGGTACCCAAAAAGCTCATGCCCTATATCGTGGAGAAGGGCTTTATCGCCGTTGACGGCATAAGCCTCACCGTGGTAAAGAGAGGCGCTTCATCCTTTACCATATCCGTGATACCATATACCCTAGATAACACTATTTTGAAGGAGAGATGTATAGGAGACTCCGTCAACCTGGAGATAGACATTCTGGCCAAGTACGTGGAGAGCTTCCTCCGGCGTTAAAACGGATACTTCCTTAACACAATACGTCTTTCCCGGCTATGGAGAAGGTGAAATGCCTCTAGCAAGTCTGGAAGAGGCCTTAGAGGACATACAACAGGGAAAGTGCCTCATCGTCGTTGACGACGAGAGGCGGGAAAACGAGGGCGACCTGGTGATGCCCGCGGAGAAGATGACCCCGGAAGCGGTCAACTTCATGGTGACACATGCCAAGGGACTCCTGTGTATGCCCATCATCGGCGAGCGGTTGGATGAGCTGGAGATGCCCTTGATGGTCAACGGCCATAACACCGCAACCCACAGCACCGCTTTTACCGTCTCCGTAGACTATCGAAAAGGGACCACCACGGGCATCTCGGCCCATGACCGGGCTGCCACCATAAAAGCCATGATTGACCCCAAGGCCAAGCCAGATGAGTTCGCCCGTCCTGGCCACCTCTTCCCCTTACGTTACCAGGAAGGAGGCGTCCTGGTACGCGCAGGACACACAGAGGCCGCCGTGGACCTGGCCCGGTTGGCCGGTATGTATCCGGCGGGTATCGTCTGCGAGATTTTGAACCCTGACGGGACCATGGCACGGATGCCCGAGCTGGAGGAACTCTCCCGGAAGCACGACCTGAATATTATCAGCATAGCCCAGATTATCGCCCATCGAAGACGCCATGAGAGGCTCATAGAGAAGGTGGCCGAGGCACGCCTGCCCACCGTCCGCAGCGAGTTCCAGATTATAGCCTACAAGAGCATGGTTGACCCGGGCGAGCACCTGGCCATGGTCAAGGGCGAATGGGAACCCGGCGAGCCTGTTCTGGTGAGGATTCACAGCGAATGTCTTACCGGCGACGTTTTCGGGAGTGTTCGCTGCGATTGCGGCGAGCAGATGCAGCTAGCCCTGGACATAATAGCCAAAGGGGGCAAGGGCGTCTTCCTTTACATGCGGCAAGAGGGCAGGGGAATCGGCCTGCACAATAAAATCAAGGCGTATTCCCTCCAGGACCACGGCATGGACACTATTGAGGCCAACGAAGAGTTGGGCTTCGAGTCCGACCTCCGCCATTACGGGATAGCGGCGCAGATTCTGGCCGAGTTGGGCGTAAAGAGAATGCGCTTCCTCACCAACAATCCCAGGAAGATGGTGGGGCTATCCGGCTACGACCTGGAAATCGTGGAGCGGGTCCCCATAGAAGCGGAGGTCAAGGAGGAAAACAGGGCATACCTGCAGACCAAGCGTTCCAAGATGGGCCACACACTGGAACACTGCTAGAAGACGTCTAAAAAGTTCCTTCTCCCTTGGTGGGAGAAGGTGAGGATGAGGGGGGGCCGTCACTCACCCTCGCAGGTCTATTCTTTCCCCAGGTTGGATAGCAAGTATGCCTTCATAAACTCGTCCAGGCTCCCCTCCAACACCCCGTCGGGATCGCTGGTCTGATAGCCTGTTCGGTGGTCTTTCACCATCTTGTAAGGGTGCAAGACGTAGCTCCTTATCTGATTGCCCCACTCCGCGGACACGTGCTCGCCCTTAATCCGCGACATCTCCCGCGCCCTCTCCTGTAGCTGGCGCTCAAGGAGCCGGGCCATGAGAATCTTCATGGCGAACTCCCGGTTCTGGTGTTGGGAGCGCTCGTTCTGGCAGGCTACTACGATGCCGGTGGGCTGATGGATTATACGCACCGCTGAGGCCACCTTCTGCACGTTCTGACCGCCTGGCCCACTGGAACGGAAGAACTCGATTTTAAGATCGTCGGGCTTTACGTTTATCTCCGGGTCCTCTTCGGCAGCGGGCAGCGCCTCTATCAGGGCGAAGGAGGTATGCCGCAGGTGGTTGGCATCGAAGGGAGAGAGACGTACCAGGCGGTGTACCCCCCTTTCGGCTTTCAGGTAACCGTAGGCGTATTGCCCCCCTATCTCAATGGTAACGCTTTTAATACCCGCTTCATCTCCGTGGGAAAGGTCCAGAATCTGGGCTTTTCGTCCCAGGCTCTCCGTCCACCGGATGTACATCCGCAGCAGCATTTCGGCCCAGTCCTGGGACTCGGTCCCGCCTGCGCCGGCGTGGACGGACAGAATCGCCGGGCGCTCATCGTACGGGCCGGAGAAGATTAGATTGAACTCCTCCAGGTCCAGGGTACGTGAGACCTGCTCGGTCTCCTCTATCAGCTGGCCTTCCAGAGACGTGTCCCCGTCATCTATAGCCAGGTCCGTTAGCTCAAGGAGGGTGGATGTCCTTTCTTCCAGGTCACGCCAGAGACTCACCTTCTCCTTGAGTCGTGAGAGATGCTGCATACTTCTCCGGGCCTGCTGGGGGTCATCCCAGAAAGCTGGCGACCCGGCTTCTTGCTCCAGCCTGCCTATTTCAGCCTCAGTTCCCGGAGCGTCAAAGACGGACAAGGACAGATTCAATCTTCTGACACATCTCTGTTAGCTTTAGTCTAAGGTCCTGCATATTTCATACCTTTCGCGTCTATGATTTTACAGAAATTTTCCCTGCTGCGTGGCAATGCTCTCCCTTGCCTGGTCGTCACTGTCTTTCGATTTTCGCCCCGCCTCGTCGGCAGACAGGCGGCCGGAGGGCAGGCGACCCGCAGCGGCCTGATGGGCCAGCCTGGTGGTCTCGGGCAAGCGCCTACCCTTGCAACACGCCAGCACCCATTCCGCCGCAGAATCAAGGTCTACCTTGTGTCCTATGGACACGTAAACAGGACTCACGTCGGTCCGAGTACGGAGGGCCAGCCCGACTACTTCTCCCCTGTCCACCATCTCGGCCCGTGACCCGGCCCCGCTGTCCAGCCGGTCGTATCTTCCCCTGAGTATGGACTTTGCGCAGCCTATGGCGGGAACGTCGGTGATAAGGCCGAGGTGGCAGGCTATTCCGAAACGCCTGGGGTGGGCCAGACCCTGCCCGTCGGCGATGATGACGTCGGGAGTCAACTCCAGGCTCTCCAGGGCGTCAATCAATACCGGCACCTCACGGAAGGAGAGGAATCCCGGTATGTATGGAAGCCCTGGCTTACCTTCAGCCAGTCTAACCTCCTCCGGCTGGAGGCCGGGATAGCTCAAGACCACCACAGCCGCCCGGACCGTGCCCTCGTCATTTGGTGGAGAGATGTCCACTCCTGCTATATGTCCGACGTTACCTGTGATTTCATTGGTATGGGATACCATAGGAGCGAGGCTGGTTTGAAGAGCCTTGGCCTCCTCGACGCTCACATACCAGGGATGCAAGCTCTGTAGCTTCATGCTACCATTATATCAGGTTTTATTCAGGTATAAGGCGAGATGCGTCATAGTATAACGACCGTACTGTTCGACTTGGATGACACGCTAGTTGACTCGTTCTCGGCTCGTCTAGCCGCCCTTCAACTCGTTTTCTCAGACGTTGGTATCCATAGCCCCACGGCAAAGGAGTTCCTGTGCAACCAAGACGGTAGTGCGATTAACCAGTCGTTAAGCCAGCTTGAGACAGACAGGGGAATGGCGCAAGGCTTGTTTGAAAAGTTTCGTCAAGCCTACTGGCTTAGAGAACGCGGGATTATCAGCCTCTATCCGGGCATTAAGGCAGTCGTTCAGGAGCTTTACAGGCGAGGGGTAAAGCTTGGAGTGATAACGCAGAAAAGGCGGGCGTTTGAATTGGAGGGACATCAAGCAGGGGCCTTGAAGGAGCTGCAACAGCTGGGCATTGCAGGCCTGTTCTCGGTAACAGTGGGGTTTGAGGACGTGACTTTTCATAAGCCCCACCCAGAGCCAGTTTACCTGGCACTAGACAATCTGAAATCTAGACCTCGGGAGACTATTTTCGTAGGGAACAGCGCTGCCGACGTTGGGGCGGCAACCGCAGCGAAATGCTGGAGTTGTCTGGCTACCTGGGGTATCGGGGAAACCGGCGACCATCATAGCGGTCTGGGGGCTGACCTAGTTGCCCGGACGCCGGAGGAATTGCTGGGACTGGTCTTGGGCTTTTAGCTCATCGAACCTTCCGATAATACTACAGCAAGCATCAAAGGCCGTAAGCCTCTGGGCACCGTTTATCAGATTCAGAGAGTTCCCTTCTCCTCAGACAATAGCTCCCTTACAAAGGTAACGATCTCTGATGCCAGACCCACGGCCCCTTGGGCGGCATCCTCGGTATATACACGAGCAGGGATGCTATCCGGGATACTGTTGGGGTATCGGGTTGGCACATAGTACCCGTCCAGTATGGCCCACCGTTTCACCATCTTCCCAAACTCCGGCTCCCAATCCGCTGCCTGGTGACAGAGACGCTCCACCGAATGGCCTAGGACAATCTCCTCTCCTTGAGCATATAGAAAGGCTTTCAGGGCCTTTTCTCCCACCTGCTGTGCTAGGAAGCAGGCTATGTGGTAGCCGCCACGATCGGTCAGGTCCCGTGCCCAGCGCAGGTCTTCAACGGCCTGCTCAAGCCATCTCATCCCCTCTTCATAGGGGCTTCTTCTCATAGAGCAGTTGCTCCTCTTTGAGGATGCCCTTCAAGGGCTGGACTTCCTTCAGTGAATCAAACTCTTCGACGGTGTAGCAGAGGATATCTACGTCTACCGGCAGCGCCAGTGTGGAGTAAAGGTACTTCAGGCGCTCCATCAGGCCCATTTGAGTGTCCATAACAACCAGGGTGTCGAGGTCGGTAAATAGGTCACGTCTTCCCCGGGCATAGGAGCCGAATACGCTGATACGGGTCACTTCATCCACGGCTTGAAGCCGCTCCACCATTACCCGGAGGCTTTGCTCCAGCTTTAGTGCGTAGATTGCCCTTGCCTGTCTTAGAGACTGATGTTTCATCAGCTTGGTAGAGCTCCCCCCCTAGCCGACGGAGGGCCGGAAGTCCATCACCCTCAGGGACATCATCTCCCTTCCGCCGCGCCAGTCGGTGCCGACGGTATAAACCACGTCCAGCGACCGGGTGTCGGGGACCCATCGCGCCGCTTGCCGGAAGGCCATAGCGTCCCAGACGACTCCACCCTCTTTCAGCTTCAGCTTCAGGTGGTTGCCCCGTCTGCCAACCAGCCGGGACTCTATGGGCCGGAGGTTCCTGGTCAGGAATACCGGCGTAGGGTTATCCACTCCGAAAGGCTCCAGGGCCTTGAGCCATCGGAAAGTCTCGCCGGTCAGACTGGCTACGGATACCTCGGCGTCTATATTGACGCCAGGCTTCAGGTCGCATTTCTCCAGCACATCCGCGGCTATCCGTCCCAGCCTCTCCTTGAGTTGGGGCAAGTTCTCCGGGTGCATGGTGAACCCCGCTGCCTGGCGATGCCCCCCGTGCCGCACGAACAGGTCGCCACATTGAGAAAGAGCCGCACCTACGTGAAACTCAGCGATGCTGCGGGCGCTGGCTCTTATGACACCGTCAACCCGGGACATCACCACTGCCGGACGGTAGAAGTCCTCAACCAGCCTGGTGGCCACAAGCCCTGCAATCCCCGGGGAGATATGCTCACCCTCCAGGATGAGTATAGGGGGGAGGGGCGACCAGCCCGACACAGTCTCTCGTGCAGCATTGTAGGCTTCTTCCGAGAGTTGCTGTCGCGCTCGGTTCAGGCCTCCCAACTGGGCTGCCAGCTTCTCTGCCTCATCGTTGGACCTGGTGAGCAGCAACCGGTAGCTGATGTCGGCGTGGTCGAGCCTCCCTGCGGCGTTGAGCCGGGGGGCGATGGCAAAGGAGACCGTCTCCACGTCTACGGACTCTGCCGTTATACCCGCGTCCCGGTACAGGGCAAGGAGGCCGGGTCTGCGGGTGCGGCTTAGTTCCTTTAGTCCCTCCTTCACCAGAAACCGGTTCTCACCCTTCAGAGGGACCAGGTCTGCAACCGTACTCAGGGCAGCCAGCTCCAGCAAGTCCCGGCTCCAGGGTTGTCCGACAAGGTCGTAAAGCCCCTGGACAAGCTTGAAGCCCAGTCCAGCCCCCGAAAGCTCCGGGAAAGGGTACTCGGTGCCGTCATCAAGCTTGGGGTCTATGATTGCCAGTGCGTGGGGCAGCGTTGCCGGGGGTATGTGGTGGTCTGTGATGATGACGTCCATACCCAACTCCTGGGCAAGAGCGACTTCCTTCAGGGAAGTCACTCCGCAATCCACCGTCACCATAACCGAGGCCCCGCGCTCCCTCAAGACCCCCATTGCGGCCTCGTTGGGGCCGTGGCCCTCGGTCACGCGATGGGGGATGTAAGGCTCCACTCTTGCTCCGAGGTCGCCAAGCCCCTGGGCAATCAGGGCCGTACCGGTGACCCCGTCTACGTCGAAGTCGCCGAAGATTCCTATGATTTCGTCCGACTCTATGGCTCTGTACAGGCGTTGGCAAGCCGGTTCCATATTCGAGAGCAGCGCAGGGTCGTGTAGTGAGGGATTGAATAGGGAGTCAATCTCAGACCCGGTGGTGACGCCGCGATTGTGTAGCACCTGAGCCACTATGGGAGGGAGTCCGGTCCCGTTCAACGCTTCCGCAGGTACACGGGGGTATAGCCTCCATTCTCTCCCTGTAGAAGTTTCCCTTGATGCCGTCATCGGAGGTAGACTGGCGCTCAGGCGACGGAGCTAAATATGAGGACGGAGTTGTGGCCGCCAAAACCGAAAGAGTTGCTCATGGCAAACCTTATCGGTTGTTGACGTGCTTTAGAAGGGGTGTAGTCCAGGTCGCAGTCGGGGTCCGGATGCTCCAGGTTAATGGTAGGCGGGATGGTCCCGTGCTGTATAGCCAGGACACACGCCATAGCCTCCAGAGCACCCCCCGCACCCAGAAGGTGGCCCGTCATAGACTTGGTGGAGCTTATGGGTACACGGTAAGACTCCTCCCCCAAGGCGGTTTTTATGGCCTGAGTCTCCTGGCGGTCATTCAGGGGAGTTGAGGTACCGTGAGCGTTAATATAGTCTATCTCCTCGGGCTTTATTCCCGCCCCCCGGATAGCCAGTTTCATGGCCTTGGCGGCACTATGGCCGTTGGGGGAAGGGTCGGTGAGGTGGTAGGCGTCGGAGGTGGCCGCGTACCCTACCAACTCGGCAAGAGGTTTGGCGCCCCTCTTCTCCATGCTTTCGTGGCTCTCCAGGACCAGAATGGCCGACCCCTCGCCCATTACGAAGCCGTCCCGTTCTGCATCGAAGGGACGGCTGGCCTTCTTGGGGTCTTCGTTATGTTTGGATAGTGCTCGCAGGGAGTTGAACCCGGCGACGGCTATGGGGCAGATTGGCGCTTCACTTCCCCCTGCGACGGCTATATCCACTTCATCTCGGCGTATCATCTCCCACGCCTGCCCTATGGCATCGGCGCCACTGGAGCAGGACGACACCACGCAGAAGTTGGGTCCCATAGACCCAACCGCCATGGAGACGTGGGCCGAAGCCATGTCTCCAAGCATCATGGGTATCAGGAATGGGGTCACCCGGCGAGGCCCCTTCTCCCTCAGCACGTCGTGTTGCTGGGACAGGGTGATTATGCCGCCTATGCCGCTACCGACGATAGCAGCCACCCTGAAAGGGTTTACCTCTTCCGGTTTGAGATTTGCGTGGTCCAGGGCGCTCCCGGCAGCCACAGTGGCGAATTGGGCGAACCGGTCCATCCGCCGCGCTTCCTTCTTCTCCAGATAGTCGGTAGGTTCAAAACCCTTTACCTCAGCGCCGAACCGGGTCTCGAAACCCTCAGAATCGAAGGCTGTGATGTGGTCTATTCCTGAGATACCGCCTACAAGGGATTCCCAGGTGGACGTCACGTCCAAACCCAATGGGCTCACCGTGCCTAGACCGGTGATAAATACTCGACTCTTTGCCATGTCATATCGCTCAATGCAGGCTCTGCCGGACTATCCCCCTCTAGCGGAGGCCGGCTACTCGCTGTT
>JAGWBG010000331.1 GCA_021296015.1 Dehalococcoidia bacterium
CAGGATTGGTGCAAGTCCCAGTGGTCTACCTCGATGGCGTATATGGTCTGAATGACTCCACCGTACTTGCCGCGGTCGACAGCACCGGGGAACATCATGGCAGGGGCTGGCTCGGTAGTAGGTGTGGCAGGTAACGGAGTCTCTGTGGGAATCGCGGTTGGCCTGGCTGTCGGGGTTGGGTCACCTCCACATGCCATGGCGACCACCGCCAAAAGTGTCAAGAGAGAAATCAGGAGCAATAATTTAGAGCCCGCCAACGACCTGTACCACATAGTCTACTCCTCCTCTATGTTAACACCCCGAAAATGGTTGGGCGCCGCCTGCGTCGCCTCTGGTGGCGAATCACAGCGAGTATATGTTAGCGTATTGGGATATGTCAATTCCTCGCGATCTCGTGCCGTGGGAGGGGCATTCAACTCTTTTGGCTCAGCGGAGGGGCCTTCTTGTGGCACAAACGCTAAGCCCTAGGGAAACTCTGAACAAGTCGGAAACGGCCACCCGCCAACCCGTCATACTGGCTAAAGCCAGTATCTAGCCTCTGCAAATTTCTGGATTCCGGCTCAAGGCCGGAATGACGTTTTTCAGAGCTTTCTTAATTCTCGAAGCTAAGTGGATACAGACCCCCGCCGCGTGTCACTCTGAATCCTTTAGAAGACGGATGGGGAATAACACGAACCTGACCTGTCTGCCGACAAGCAGGAATGTCAACTGAACCAATTTACATAATGCGTATCGAGTGAGAAGGGACTTGCCAGACTCCTCTTACAGTATTGTGATAACTCTCGAAAGGCCCTGGTGCTTGCCCTTACACTCAGTCTCTTGTTTATGGTAGCATAGGACTGCTTGAAGATGTTGGAGAGAAGTGTAGTCGCCCCTTCTCCAACACGAGAGCTTGCTAGAGAGGTATCGCTCTGATCATGGCATCTATTATTCGCGACTTGATTGTGGAGAAAATCCGGCAGGCCGTGGAGGAAGCCCATAGGGATGGTATCCTGCGTTTGGACACCATGCCGGATATTGCCGTTGAGCATCCCTCTAACCCTGAGCATGGCGATTTCGCCACCAGCCTTCCCCTGAGGCTGGCAAGAGTTGTGCGCATAAGCCCCATGAAGATAGCCGAGGAGCTTGTGAATCTCATCCCTGTCGGAGACGAGGTAGAAGGGGTCTCCGTGGCGGCTCCCGGCTTCATCAACTTCCGCCTGAAGGACAGATGGCTGGCGGGACAAGTGGACGTCATTCGCGAGGCAGGACAGAGCTACGGGGTAGTTGGTAGCAGTCTTGGCCAGAAGGTCCTGGTTGAGTACGTCAGCGTGAACCCCACCGGCCCCGTGCACGTGGGCCATACCAGAGGGGCCGTGCTGGGAAGCACGCTGGCCAGGGTCCTGGATGCTGGGGGTCACGCTGTCTCCAGGGTGTATTACTTCTACGACGCCGGCTGGGAGATGGAGGCCTTCTACAAGCAGGCCCTGGGGCATGAGGCCGAGCTTCCACCCAACGGCTATGCCGGTGCTTATATCATGGATATAGCCCGGGAGATTGTGGCCCGAGAGGGCGACCGCTTCATCTCCATGAGCGAAGAGGGTGCGTTGGTGGAGTTGGGCAGGATAGCGCGGGAGATGATGGTCCAACTCATCAGGGAAGACCTACAGCACATAGGGGTGGAGTTCGATAGCTGGTTTAGCGAAGGTAGCCTGTACCAGAGCGGCGAATACGACAAGGTTATAGACATCCTGCGTCGGGAGGGCTACGTCTCAGAGCGTGAGGGTGCCCAATGGTTCACGTCCACGGCCCTGGGTGATGAGAAGGATAACGTTATCATACGCTCCACGGGCGTGCCCACTTACTTCGCCTCGGACATCGCCTATCATTACGACAAGTTCATCCGGCGGGGCTACGACCGGGCCATAAACATCTGGGGGGCGGACCACCAGGGACACGTGGCCCGGATGAATGCCGCCGTTGCTGCCCTGGGCGTAGAACCCGGGAGGCTCACCACTATGATTTCCCAGATGGTCACTCTCAGACGTGGCCAGGAGGTGGTCAGGGCCTCCAAGCGCACCGGCGAGTTCATCACCCTGCGGGAACTGGTGGACGAGGTTGGCGCCGACGCCTGCCGCTACTTCTTCCTGGCCCGCACTCCGTCAACCCAGATGGAATTCGACTTGGAGTTGGCTAAAAAGGAATCGTCTGAGAACCCGGTGTACTACGTCCAGTACGGCCATGCTCGCATCGGCGCCATCCTCAATAATGCCATGGATAGGGGCATAGACTGGAGTGAGGGTGATACGTCGTTGCTGGTGCAGCCGACCGAGGCGGCGCTGATTCGCAAGATGGTCCTCCTGCCCGAACTGGTGGAGAGCATGGCCCGGACCCTGGAACCCCATCATCTGCCCCACTAC
>JAGWBG010000042.1 GCA_021296015.1 Dehalococcoidia bacterium
CCTGCAAGACTCAGGCACTCCTCAAAGTAGTCTGCTGTGGCTCTGGAGCTGGTCAGCAGATTTGCGTCATAGAGTGGCAGGCCATAGTCCCTCACGAATCGGCTACTCCGACGGGCGGGTAATTCGGGCAGTCCGGCCTTTATCTCATCTACCCAGGCAGGGTCAATGGTCAGAGGTGGCAAGTCCGGATCGGGAAAGTAGCGGTAATCGTGGGCGTACTCTTTGCTCCGCTGTGATATGGTCACGTTCCGTTCCTCTACCCACCCTCGGGTGTCCTGGGCCACATTTCCGCCGTCCTCTACAATCCTGGTCTGCCGGTCCACCTCATACTTCAGAGCGTTGTAGACGGCCCGGAAGCTGTTCATATTCTTTACTTCCACCTTGGACATGAGACTGGTGCTTCCCAAGGGCCGGATGCTCACGTTGGCGTCACATCGAAAGCTCCCGTCCTGCATGTTACCGGTGGATACCCCAAGGTACTGGAGGATGGAATGGACGGTGTTCAGGTAGTGGCGAGCCTCGTCGGGGGAGCGCATGTCGGGCTCGCTCACTATCTCCATAAGAGGCACCCCGGAGCGGTGTACGTCCACTAGGCGATGGGGTCCCCACTGAGACTCTCGGACGTGCTGGAGCTTGGCTACGTCCTCCTCCAGGTGCACCCGTGTGATTCCTACCTTGGCGGTGGGGCCGTCCGTCATCACCTCCACGTAGCCTTCTGAGGCTATGGGGGCGTCGTACTGGGAAATCTGGTAGCCCTTCATCAAGTCTGGGTAGGGATAGTTCTTCCTGTCGAACTTGGTGTGGGTGGAAATGCGACAGTCCAAGGCGAGGCCCGTCATGATGGTGTACTCCACTGCCTTCCTGTTAATCACAGGAAGCACGCCGGGCATTCCCAGGCATACGGGACACACCAGGCTATTGGGTGGCACTGTCTGGTACTCCGCACGGCAAGAGCAGAACATCTTGCTCTCCGTTAGAAGCTGGACGTGGACTTCAAGGCCGATTATGGTTTCGTATTCCATGGCGCTTTTCGCATTCCAGTATAACAAGCCCGGGCCGACAGTGGCAACGAAGTTAGGCTTACAGTTCCTCTTACTTCTCAGGCCAGGCATCCCGCCCAATGAGAGGAACGAAGCGGCAGGGACCAAGGACATTTACCGTATGGCCTTCACTGGTCTTGACTACCCTTATAAGCTCCTGCTCCATTCGAGTCCCTACGGGAATCACCATTCGACCGCCTGCAGCCATTTGTGCCATCAGAGATTGGGGCAACTTGGGAGACCCGGCTGTGACTATAATTGTGTTGAAAGGCGAGTCTTCAGGTGCACCCAGGCGGTCGTCAGCCAGTCTGACTTCAACGTTCTTACATCCCAGGGAATCGAGAGTTGTGGCGGCCGTTCGCGCCAGACTGGAGATTCTTTCCAGAGTCAGGACAGTTCCCCGGGCCAGGAGGTGGGAGAGAATGGCTGCCTGGTAGCCGCTACCCGTACCCACCTCCAGCACCTTCTCGTCGCCCCTTAGCTCCAGCATACTGGTCATCAAGGCAATGATGTAAGGTTGGGATATGGTCTGCCCATTCCCTATGGGCAGGGCCACGTCTTTGTAGGCCATGTGACGCCCTTCGGAGGGTACGAAAAGCTCCCTTGGCACCTTTTCCATAGCCCTGAGGACCTTTTCGTCGTGTATTTCCTTTCGCAGGTTGTTGAAAAGGACCCGTTTCTCCCTTCCCATGCCCCCTTCCATTGCCGTCACCCTTCGCTCACCTTCACTATATCACCGCAAGAGGCCACTAACAACAATATCCTCTCCGTCACTCAGGACAATTGTAAAGTTCCTTCTCGCGCCAGGGGAGAAGGTCAGGATGAGGGGGAGGAAGCCGTAAGAAGGGACCTTGGGAGTGCCGATCCTGGAAAGCCCCGACCAATTCCGAGGTATCCGTTGATTTTTTTGCGTAAAAGCGGTTTAATATCACTCATTAGAGAATAGCTCAAACCCAGGGGGAAAATATGCTGAACATTACCCTGTTTTGCCCTCACCATCTTGAGGATGAGACCATAGGGCTACCTGATAGCTACCGGTATTTCGAGGGGGAGATACAGTGCAATCCCACTTCCGGGGCAGCACCCCATCCCCTTGAAGTCTGGATTATTCGGGGATTGTTAGTTGACGTTGAGCGGTCCAGGCATTACGGTTTCACCTCCCCGGGAGATGAGTCGCCCTTCCGAAAGAGTTGATGGCCTGCCCGCTGTGGCCCTTCGGCGCGTTGGACTCTGACAGGGTGCGCAGGTGTTCCTGGAACTCCTGATAGCTGCCGAAGCTGGCCATCGTCCTTATGAAATCTCCCAGAGAATCTGAGGTATCCCTCAGTCGCTGGACCTCACCACCTATGGGGCTTACGGAGGCCGGGCTGGCGGCGTAAGTGCCGTGGAAGGCGAAGTACGCCTGGTTCAGCTTTCGAATTTGGAAGCCGTTATCTACAAATAGCCGGCGGCGCTCCTCCATATACGCCTCTGCATCCTCTATCCTTTCCGCTGCAAGCAACTCGTCCACTCTCAGCCGGGTCTCGCGCATCTCCTCTGGGAAGTCGAAAGCCGGCTGCTCCGGCTCTTTATCGGGGGACGTGCTTTGAGGAGGCGGCTCCAGCTTCTGTCCGGTTATGGACTCGTAGGCCCTGTCTCCCAACTCCCGTCCTGCCAGGTCGGCTGCCGTCTCGTTGAGCGTGTTCATCTCACTGCTGCTGAAGATATTCCAGCCAAGGGGACGGAAAAACCAGTAAATGTGAAGCCACTCGTGGACCGCGGTGATGGCGGCGTGGCGGAGGGACGAGTCGCTTCTGACTATGGTGGGATAGGTTGCTATACCACCAATGCCTGTCACCAGGGCCGAAAGGTCTTGTTCACGGAAAATCTTCTCCTCCAGAGCGTCCATGTCTTCGACCCTCATCCCGGACTTGAGGAGCACCGTCTGTTTTCGCTCTATCCTGCCCCTGGGGGAGATTACCAGGACCCTAGGAGGACTCGTCAGAGCTACGTCCACGGCAGGAAATATCAGCCCGATGCGGGATGAGAGACCCTCTTCCGTCAGGACGGTGCTAATCTCCGACTCTAGAGCCTCCTCGGCTTCCGCCCTGATGCCGGAGAGCCTCCCTCTCGCGTCGTCCAAGCGATTTTGCAAGTCCTCCACCCTTTCGCTCTGATACGTGGTCCCTGGCGAGTTGAGATGCCCGGTCTCGTGGGATGGACGAGATGTAATATCCGCCAACGACCTTTCCAGGTCCCGTATCTCCTGTCCAATCCTGAAGAACTCCTGTAGCTCATCCAACCTCTCTTGATGGCTTCGACGGTTCCAGGGTAGCAAGCTTCCCAGCTTGTGTACCCACTTATCCGGAAGGTTGGAAATCTCCCACGTTATGAGGTCATAGAGGTAGGGTGCTGCGGTCACCTCCACAGGAGAGAAGTGAGTCTCGCCTCCACCTATGAAGAGGATAGCCAGCGAAAGGAATACAATAAGGAATGCTTTCTTCAGGCGACGCATCTGTACACCTGATTCCAGCATATCACAACGGATAGTTTGAGGTGATGGCATACTATATGTTGTTGAGTGGTTATGTGTAGGGAACATCTTCGGCTCAAGTGGGTTCCCATTGCGTTAATGACGTGCTTTTGGCTAAAATAAGGCGTTGGGAATTGGTGGACGATGGGAAAGGCCGAGATATAATATTCAGACCCTTCTCGTTATTCACCCACCTTTAGAACTGAAGGGAGATGGTGATACTCATGATTGACATCGGTAAGCTACGCAACGTCGCGATTCTGGCGCATGGTGGAGCGGGGAAAACCTCGATCGCTGAAGCACTCATTTTCAACACCAAAGCCACAACCAGGCTCGGCAAGGTAGAACATGGCAACACAGTATCGGACTACGAGCCTGAGGAGGTGAAGCGCACCGGTAGCATCCAGACGGCCCTTGTTCCCTGCAACTGGAATGACCACAAGGTAAACTTCCTTGATACCCCTCGGTATGATGATTTCATTGGCGAGGTCATTTCTGCGCTACGAGTAGTTGAAGGGGCTGTCATAGTGGTGGCGGCCCCCTCCGGGGTGGAGGTGGGCACGGAGCGAAGCTGGAGCAGGTGTGAAGAGGAAGGTATTCCACGTCTGATTTTCATTAACAAGATGGACAGGGAGAACGCCGATTTCTACCGCTCCTTGGAGAGCATACAGGCCCAGTTCGGGAGAAAGTGTGTGCCTTTCCAGATACCCATAGGCGCAGAGCAAAGCTTCAAAGGGTTTGTAGACCTCCTCCGACTCCCTGATGAGGTCCCCGACGAAGTGGCCGAGCAGGTTACGGAGGCCAGAGAGCGCCTGATAGAGGGGGTTGCAGAGACCGACGACGCCCTGGTTGCCAAGTATCTTGAAGGGGAGGAGATTACCCAGGAAGAGCTCGCCCAAGGCATAAAGAAGGCGATATTATCGGGTGATATAGTGCCTGTTCTGGTTGGGTCATCCACGATGAACATAGGAATGGCGGAGCTTCTGGACGTGGTTGTGGATTGTTTGCCATCTCCCCTGGAGGGTAGGCAAGTATATGCCACCAACGTAGCTACCGGAGACCTGGAGGAGATAGACCACGACCCCGCAGCGCCACTTGCGGCTTCCGTGTTCAAGACCACCGCAGACCCGTTCGTCGGCAAACTGTCCGTCTTTCGGGTGTACGGAGGCACCCTGCAAAGCAACTCCGAAGTTTGGAACCAGTCCAGAGAGCAAGGGGAGCGCATAGGGCAGGTGTACGTTCTCCGAGGAAAGAATCAGGACCAGGCCCAGGAGATTGGGCCTGGTGACATTGGGGCCGTGTCCAAGCTGAATGCCACAGTTACGGGAGATACCTTGTGCCAGCGAGACCACCGTATAGTCTTTGAGCCTGTAAGATTCCCAGTAGGGTATTACACCATGGCCGTTTCTCCCAAGACCAAGGCCGACGTGGAAAAGATGTCCTCGGCCCTCAGCCGCATAGTCGAGGAAGACCCGAGCCTGCGTGTCACCAGAGAACCCGACACCAGCGAGACCCTTGTCTCCGGCTTGGGTGATGCCCATATAGAGGTCAATATGGAGAGAATACGCCGGAAATTTGGCACCGATCTCGAGCTCCGGCTACCCAGGGTCCCTTATAAGGAGACCATAACCGCCGTAACCAGGGCCGAGTATAAACATAAGAAACAGACCGGCGGGCACGGCCAGTATGGTCATGTTCTTATACGTCTGGAACCCCTGGACCGAGGGGAGGGATTCTCGTTTGGAGAGGAGGTGGTCGGGGGTTCAGTCCCCAAAGAGTACATACCCTCGGTAGAAAAGGGAGTTGTCAAAACTCTCCAGGAGGGTGTGGTAGCGGGCTTTCCAGTGGTGGACGTGAAGGCTATCCTCTATGACGGCAGCTTCCATGACGTGGACTCTTCCGGCATCTGCTTCGAGATAGCCGGCTCCTATGCTATGAGAAAGGGCGTAAACGAAGCCCAACCAATCCTCCTTGAGCCGATTATGAAGCTTACCGTCACGGTTCCCGACAACTTCAGTGGTGAAATAATGGGCGACGTAAATAGCAAGAGGGGCAGGATTATGGGCATGGTCCCCGAGAACGGGGAGACGGTTATTGAGGCTGAAGTGCCCCAGGGTGAACTGCTTCGCTACGCTACCGATTTGCGAGCGTTGACCCAGGGTCGTGGCAGCTACGTCGTGGAGTTCAGCCATTACGAGGGGGTGCCTCAAAATATCACTCAGCGTGTGGTCGAAGAATCCAAGAAAGCCAGAGAGGCCGCAAGGGCGTAATAGTTTTCTCCAAGGCCGTGTGAGGGCTGTGCGCAGGGGTGAGGGGTGACTATTCCTTGCCCCTGCGCCGTCTAGCGCGACGGCAGGGGTGAGTCTTTCCAAAGTCCTTTCTCCCCTTTGTGGAAGAAGGTTAGGATGAGGGGGCGTTCCAACGTGAATCTGCTACTCTAGCCATCCCATTCACACATCAGTCAAAGACCCTAAGTTGTTAATTTGCATCAAGTGTGTCAAGGGGGGGAGTTTTGCAAAGCCTGCTCTCGCAAGTGTGACGAAAGTTACCCAAGAGCCGCATGGGAGCAAGTAGCAAGGAATGTGAAGAACGTGATGAACCCTGTAATCGGAGTTCTTTGTGTCCCTGTTGCAGTAGGAATATAATAGGGGAATTCCCATGGTGAGTAGGAAACTTGCCTGATGACGTGTCGGTTTTGAGAAGGAGCGGTGAACAACATGCCGTCAAAGATAAAGGCGAGGACAATCGGAGAACTCCGGGGCAGCGGTTACAAATTCCTCACCGTCCGTGAGGAATTACGCAAAAACCTGGTGAACAAGCTGAAGAAGAAGCAGGAAATGTTTCCTGGCATAATCGGCTTCGACGAGACCGTGCTGCCCCAATTGCAGAACGCCATACTGGCAGGACAGGACATAGTCCTCTTGGGCGAGCGTGGCCAAGCCAAGTCACGCCTCATTCGCCACCTGGTGAGTCTGCTGGACAGGGAGATACCGGTGGTAGCCGGGTGCGAGATTAACGACAACCCTCACAACCCCATCTGCAAAGCCTGTGAGGAGAGGCTGAAGCAGCATGGGGATGACGTGGAAATAGACTGGTTGCCCAGAGAGGCCAGATATTCGGAGAAGCTGGCTACCCCCGACATCTCTATAGCAGACCTCATAGGCGAGATAGACCCTATCAAGGTTGCCGAAGGGCGCTATCTATCCGATGAGCTTACAATACATTTTGGCCTCATCCCCCGGTCCAACCGGGGCATCTTCTCCATCAATGAGCTTCCGGACCTTGCGGAACGAATACAGGTAGGCATGTTCAACCTGATGGAGGAGCGGGACGTTCAGATAAAAGGTTACCGCATCCGTCTGCCTCTGGACGTATACGTGGTAGCCACTGCTAACCCCGAGGACTATACCAACCGTGGCCGAATTATCACGCCTTTGAAGGACCGCTACGGCGCCCAGATACGCACCCACTACCCCAGGAACATCCATGACGAAATAACCATAATGGAGCAGGAACGCTCGCGATTCCCCAGCGAGAAGGACATATCCACGCCCCAATATATGAAGGAAATTATAGCTGAGATCACCTCCCTCGCTCGCCGTAGCTCCGACATCAACCAGCGCTCCGGCGTGAGTGTCAGGGTCTCCATTGCCAACTATGAGACGGTGGTCAGCAATGCCCTACGCCGGGCCATTCTTCAGGGCGAAGAAAAGGTAAGCCCACGAATAAGTGATCTCCCATATATATTGGCGTCCTTCGCAGGCAAGATAGAGCTCGAGACCTTCGAGGATGGGCGCGAGTACAAAATAATGGAGGACTTGTCCAAAAAAGCCGTCCTCAACGTTTTCAAGATGTATTTTGACGCAGGCGAGTTGGAGACCATCGTCCAACAATTCGACGAGGGTGCAAAGGTGGAGACCGGGAGTGATAAACCGTCCGACAGTTATGTAGAAATGCTGGACCAGATAGAAGGCCTCTCCGACGCTGTGAACAGCCTCGGGGCCGGTAGGAGGTCAGAGCTTGTCGCTTCCGCCGCAGAGTTTGTACTCGAAGGCCTTCATCTTAACCGCAAGCTGAACCGGGATCAGGTGGAGAAGGGATTTCGCTATAGGAGCTAGAAATTGCCCTTTTACAGGTATTCCCTTTGGGATGGCACCCAGCAGATATTCCACATCCATGAAGAAGACTTGATGGAGCAGCTCTCGGATGAACTGGTCACTCACGGAGACATATCCAACGCCCTGAAATCCATGACCCAGAGCGGTCTTCGAGGAAAATTTAGTGAGAACACCCCGGGCGTCCAGGATATGCTTCAACGTCTTCGTTCCATGAAGCAGCAAGCCCTTGACAAGTATAATCTGGACCATATTCTGGACGACATCGCACAGAAGCTCAATGATATTGTCCGGCTGGAGCGAATAGGAATAGACAATCGAGTTGCGGACGTCCGCAGCCGCTTGCTGCCCCCTGTGGACGAGGATGGTGCTTCTTCTCACCAAGGGGCAGAGAACGGCTCCCTGCCCACACGGGAGGAGAGCGAGCGGCTCCTGCAACGTATCGAAGAAATAGCTGACAAAAGTCGGGAGTTCCTGGACAATCTTCCCGGTCAGCCGGCACAGGCCATTGAGCAGCTAAAAGAGCACGAGTTCATGGACGACGGTGCCAGGACCATGTTCGACGAACTTCTGAGGTCCTTGCAGGGGCAGGTCCTGGACGCATACTTCCGCAATTTCTCTCAGAACCTCGGCTCCATGAGTCCCCGCCAGCTTGATTCCCTCAAGGATATGCTTCAGGGGCTTAACGGGCTTCTTGAGGAGCATCTTGACAAAGGTGAGCTAGCAAGCCGTCCTCTCTTTGACAGGTTCATGCAGAAATACGGTAAACTTTTCGGTGCCAGTCCTCCCGCCAGTGTAGAGGAGCTGGTGGAGGCTCTCCTCCAGCAGATGTCCCACATGAATTCCCTTGCAAATACCCATTCACCCGAGATGC
>JAGWBG010000332.1:0-372 GCA_021296015.1 Dehalococcoidia bacterium
CTGACCCCAATGTACCTGGCAGCCTCCGCTCCCTTCAGCACCAGTGCATCCATCACTGGCCTCCTATCTTTCCCCTGGGCTGGTCAGTCCCTCCTCTTCTCTTCCCTGTTCTCCAAGCAGCATTCTAGCAGACGGAATCCCTGTGCGTCTATAAAGACATTTGGAGACAAAATGAGATGCCTATTCCTTTGTGTGCAATCGCACACACCTTCCGGGAGTCTGAGAGCTTGGGAGGGCCTCTACCGGGGACTCTGCCTAGAGTGCCCTCAGAAGTCCCTCAGGTCAAAGCAGGGCATTCCCTGCACTGGTGCAGCAGCCGCACCCCACTGAGCAGAGCGTTAATCGGCAAATTTGCTGGTTTAGGTCCGCGAG
>JAGWBG010000332.1:622-2062 GCA_021296015.1 Dehalococcoidia bacterium
CAACGCCTTGGAGCTTCACCCTCATACTTAGAGCCCTTGACGTTGCTCACCTGTGTGAGTTAGATTGCTGGTGCCAAAGAAAAGGCCCCGCGATGTGTGCCAACCATCCGGGGCCAGGAAGACAGGAACAATGAGGATGATGCCTTCGCTTTCGATAGTACCACACTCATTCCCCAGTCATTGCTTGGCACGTGAGGATGAGGGTAAGCTCCCAGTGGTAGACAGCGGTACTCACGTATTGGAATTGAATAGTGGCAACTGCGACCCCAAGGCCACAGGTGTGTTCTAAGTGCATGGACACCGGGGAAGGGGGAGGGCTGGTGCCCTCTGTGCCAAACGGCAGCCCATGCCAGCAGTGAAGCGAAACGCGGCTCCGTCAGAGTCATGATTCACCTGCAGAACGTCTAGCCTGGAGGCACTGATATTCAGCCTCCTAAAGGGCGTTCTGCGGCTTGCTCTCCGCTCACCATCAGAGTCAAGGCTAGGGGCTGAGGCAACAGACTAGGGAAGCAAAGACACTAGGGAGAAGCTAAGAATGGGAGGGCCTTGGCCTTGGAGAGCATGTACATATTAACTCCCTGTCAGCAGCAAATGTACATGGATTCATGCCTGATAGTGGAGGCAATAGTTTAGGGTATTGTGGATGCATGGCCACAGGATATCCCAGGCCCAATTACAAGCACAGGGCTCCAGTCACCAAGGCCTGCCAGGGCTGTGGTGCCACCATGCTGGCTGACATCACCAGGAAATGGTGCGACACCTGCAGGACCATGAGAAGGCGTGAGCAGACAGCACGCTATTACCAGAGAGTGCAGAAGCACAAGCTCACTGCCACTGGCAGGCTGTTGGTGTGGTTTGGCCAGAGGCTTGTCAGGGCTGGCAGAAGGCATCTGCTACGATAGAGAGGCTTTCCAGCAAGGGGCAGCGGTGGGACTTCTCACCCCATATAACCGAGCCGCTGCCCCACCTCTTGGGCAGCCGATCGCCATGCAAGTTCAGAGTGAGCACACACACTACTGAGACAGATTGGCTGCCCTTCACCCCAACAAAGTGGCTCCCGTAAAGAGGTTCTTGACAGTTCCGTGGCATCTCCAGCCACGCACACCCCTATAGCTGTGTCCATTCCTTGCTGCCGCTGGCTGGCTGCTGGTGGCTGCACCTGTGCAGTGAATGGAAAGGGAATCTTGCCTGGGAGTGCCTTGGGACCCTAGTGCCCATTTGTTTTCCATACTCAGCACCGTGACTGCACTCCCTTCTGTCGGCAAAATCGGCAAGGGAGACCTTGGGGAGCTGGAGCACCCAATGCACCCAGGGACACTGCAGTGCCCTCAGGGGCAATCCTGGTGAAACTGTGGCCCATCCTCGCGGACCTAAACCAGCAAATTTGCCGATTAACGCTCTGCTCAGTGGGGTGCGGCTGCTGCACCAGTGCAGGGAATG
>JAGWBG010000333.1:0-391 GCA_021296015.1 Dehalococcoidia bacterium
TTGCAGATTTCCGCACACTTGCACGGCCAAATCGCGCCTTTCTCACATCGTTATCGCCTTGACTCAAACCCGAGGAGATGGTACGGTCTATTGGTTACCTCCAAACTTTATGGACGCTGCATGGATGAAACTGTCTCTAGGCTGCTTAACGGAGACCAACGCGCCCTGTCCCGCCTCATATCCCTTATAGAAAGGGGAGACATCCATGGGGCAGAGGCAATGGCGCAGGTCTACCCCCACACCGGAAGGGCTTACTGCATAGGAGTCACTGGAGCACCCGGGGTTGGCAAGAGCACCCTGGTAGACCGGTTAGCAGAGACCATGCGCTGGGATGACCTCTCGGTCTGCATAATTGCAGTTGACCCTACGAGTCCCTACAGTGGTCGAGCGT
>JAGWBG010000333.1:581-2021 GCA_021296015.1 Dehalococcoidia bacterium
TACTGGGCGTGGCCGACACCGTCGTAGTGATGTTGTCGCCCGAATCGGGAGACATCATTCTAACCCTCTAGGCCGGTCTTATGGAGATAGCAGATATCTACGTAGTAAACAAGGCCGATCAAGAGCGTGCCGACCGGATGATGGTGCCTATCACCTCCATGCTCAACATGGCGATAGAGCCTGGAGATTGGAGGCCGCCGGTCCTGGCTGCCCAGGCCCACAAGAATGAGGGAGTGGACGAGCTATACCGTAACATCCAAGCCCATAGAGACTACCTTGTGCGGACATCTCGGCTCGAACAGCAACGTGGAGACCGGAGAAGTGAAGAGTTCCTGGGAACAATAGAGGTTGAGCTTAATCGCCGGCTTAAGGAGTTCATAGCCAATGACCTGGCTTTAAGTTCTATCCTGGAGGGGGTGAAAAGTGGGGAGATGGACCCTTACTCTTCAGCATTAAAGCTTCTGGACTGTAATATTCCCGTCTTAAAGGGTCTCAAACCCATCACAAAGCATGAAGACCCACGCTAGTCAGGGTCAGGCGGAAGAGGGAACACCACACATCCAGCGACTTTCCCACATCAGGCCATAACAATTTGAAACCGTACCACAGACCCTAGCTCGGGGCTCATCTGGTTCAACACGCTGGGATTACGCCCCTAAGACCTCCAAGCCTGACGGCCGACCCTTATTCCGATTGGGTTACACTGTCTGACGTTCACATAGGGAGCCTTCCATGTCATTTTTAGGTATCGATCTAAGCGCATCCACAAAACGACCAAGCTATTATGCTCTCTTGGATGAGCAAAATTCGCTCATCCACCTGGACCATTTCAATACGTGCGACCAGCTGTTCAGCTTTCTTGATACATCCAGGCCGTCCCTGATAGCCATTGATGCACCTCTGTACCTTCCCCTTGGCTTGGACTGTCTGGATGAGGCACACTCATGCTCCCAAACTCTGGAGCAGAAGGGCCGCGCCGCCGAGCAAGAATTGGCACGTATGCACATAGGCTGCTTTTTTACCACCAAGCGCTCAATAATAAAGACCCTGATTTACAGGGGCCTCAAGATTTACCGGAAGCTGTCCGAACAGGGATACGAGGTGGTGGAGGTATACCCCTACGCAACCAAGGTGCTCCTCTTCGGTGACAAGCTTCCGCCCAAAAACAGCGCTCAGGGCCTGACGTTCCTGAAGGAGCAGCTATCAAAGCTGATTGACGGACTGGACCCTTACCTGGATAGCCTCAGTCACGACGGATGCGATGCAATTCTCGCCGCTCACACCGCGTATCTCCATCAGGAGAACCTCACCGACCAGTTAGGCATAGCCGAGGAAGGGTACATGGTAGTCCCCAAGCTTCTGGCAAAAGTGCCTCATTGACGATGCGCGTCTAGGACCATCTTGTTGCCCCTGATTTAGTTGGCTTCGGTTTACAATTAG
>JAGWBG010000043.1 GCA_021296015.1 Dehalococcoidia bacterium
GCCCCCCTCACCCCCTCACCAACACCACCTTCCCCGTCTTGCCGGAATCGAACAGCCTGTAAGCTTCGGCGGCCTGCTCCAGTGGGAACTGGTGGGTAATCAGGTCTTTCAGGGGCACCCTTCGGTTTACCACGAAATTGGCAACCTCGGCCAGCCCCGACAGGCTGAAGGTCCATGAGCCGTAAATTGTCAGCTGCTTGTGGATAATCTGGTTGCTTATGTCAAAGGTGGTCAGGTTCCCCTCTCCTACGAAACACGCCCTGCCCCAAAGCATGGCGCTGTCCAACGCGTTGCTACGGACCTGGGGAATTCCGGTAGCGTCCAGGGTTGCGCTGGCCCCTTCCCCGCTGGTCAGGGCCCTGATTGCCTCGACGGGGTCGTTCTTGCTGGAGTCTATAGCCACGTCAGCCCCCAGACGCCTGGCAAGTTCCAACCGTTCCGGGACCACGTCTACCGCCAGCACCCTGGCCCCCATTTGGGCTGCGAACAGCGTAGCGCTCAACCCGACCGGCCCCTGGCCGAAGACGGCTAAAGTGTCCATGCCGGATATGCCCAGACGTTTCACAGCATGAAAGGCCGTCCCGGTGCCGCACGCACAGGCTGCCCCCTCCGCGAAGCTCATCTCGTCGGGAAGAGGTACGCACGTGTAGTCTGGGACCAGCAGAAAGTCCTCGTGTCCACCGTTCGCGGTGCGCCCATAGGTCTCATGGTGATGTATGCACATCTGGGTATACCCACTCCGACACATCTTGCACGTACGGCACCCGGTGTAGTGGTGCATCATCACCCTATCCCCGACCTTGACGGTGCTTACGCCTTCCCCGACCTCGGCAATCACGCCGCATG
The DNA here is from genome assembly GCA_021296015.1 of Dehalococcoidia bacterium. GTDB lineage: Bacteria > Chloroflexota > Dehalococcoidia > Lucifugimonadales > JAGWBF01 > JAGWBG01. The sequence continues at coordinate 847 of JAGWBG010000043.1, forward strand.
GCTCGTGTCCTCCCACCTTGAGGCCGTGTGGGCCGCCCCTCTCGGCCTTTGGAACACGATACCCGCCCTGGAAATCGCTGCCACACAGGCCGGATGCCTTGATGTCAATTACGACCTCACCCGGACCCGGCTTGGGGTCCGGCATCTCTCTAATCTCAATCTCTCTGTCGCCCAGGAAAATCACGCCTCTCATGTCATCTCCTTTTGACCGAGGTCTCGCTTGCTCCGACCTGCGTAACATAGCATAGCCCAGCTACGGATTCAATCAAAGAGTTCTAACCAGTCCCTACACCGCCACTGCCATTGACGAAACCAGGGGTTGCCACTACAATCGCCACGCCAGGCAGAGAAAATCACAGGCCCGATGACCTCACATTCAGGGAGGTGCAGATATGAACGCTCCGGTATCCAACATTCGCCCCGAACCCGACCAGGTGCTGGTTGACATTGCCGAGTACGTGGCAAATGGCGTTATTGAGAGCGACCTGGCATACGACACGGCCCGCAACTCCCTCATAGACTCCATAGGCTGTGGCCTGCTGGCACTACGCTACCCTGAATGTACCAAGCTCCTTGGGCCGGTAGTCCCCGGAACCTACGTGCCTGACGGGGCCCGCGTCCCGGGGACTCGCTTCGAGCTGGACCCGGTGAACGCCGCATTCAACATCGGATGTACCGTCAGGTGGCTGGACTACAACGACACCTGGCTGGCCCAGGAATGGGGCCATCCATCGGACAATCTGAGCGGTATTCTAGCCGTCGCGGACTATCTCAGCCGAACAAATCGGGCTAAAGGTCAGAAGCCTCTCACCGTGCGTGAGGTCCTCACAGGCTTGATTAAAGCATACGAGATTCAGGGAGTCATTGCTCTGGAAAACAGCCTGAACCGGGTTGGCCTGGACCACGTGTTGCTCCTGAAGGTCGCCTCAACTCCGGTGATTACCGGGATGCTTGGCGGCGGCGTGGAGCAGATAGTCAATGCAGTATCCAACGCCTGGATTGACGGGGGCAGCCTGCGGACCTACCGCCACACACCCAACACGGGGTCCCGGAAATCGTGGGCCGCGGCTGATGCGACCAGCCACGCCGTGTGGCTCGCTCTGCTGGCGATGAAGGGCGAGATGGGCTACCCGTCCGCCCTTAGCGCCAGGACATGGGGGTTCTCAGACGTTATGCTAAAGGGCAAGCCCATCGTGGCAGGTCGCCCGTATGGGTCATACGTTATGGAGAACACCCTGTTCAAGGTCGCATTCCCCGCGGAGTTTCACTCACAGACGGCTGCCGAATGTGCGTTCAAGCTGCACGACCTGGTGAAAGACCGCCTCGACGAGATTGATACAGTAGCCATCACCACCCACGAAACGGCGATTCGAATCATAGACAAGACCGGTCCTCTGTACAATCCTGCCGACCGCGACCACTGCCTACAGTACGTCACGGCCATAGGTCTCATCTTCGGCACCCTTACCGCCGACCACTACGAAGACGAGGTCGCCGCCGACCCGCGTATTGATGCCCTACGGGACAAAATGACCGTCGTAGAGCACCCCCAGTACAGCGTGGACTACCTGGACCCCGATAAACGTTCCATAGCCAACGCAGTCCAAGTCCACTTCAAGGATGGCTCTGCCACGGAGAAAATCGAGGTGGAATACCCTCTTGGGCATCGCAGGCGTCGCGCCGAGGGAATTCCACTGCTGATGGAGAAATTCACGGCCAATCTGGAGAGCCGTTTCCCCGCCCGGCAGTCCGAGGCCATTCTGGAGCTTTGCCTCGACCAGAAGCGCCTTGAAGAGACGCCGGTTGATGAGTTTATGGACATGTTCGTTATTTGAGCCGTTAGCTGAGCGGTGTGGCCCTCAGCTTGTCGGAGACCCCCGGCGGCAGGTCAGAGTGTTGACCATGTTTCAGAGCATCCCTATAATCGCTTCTGTGGATGTACTCCCGGTAGAACGTTGGTATTCTCACAAAAGAAACATCCGGTTCAAGGGATTCGGATACCGCAGCCCACCTGGTGGTACCATTTGAGGAGGCACCCATGGTTGAGACTACGACCCCACCAAGGGATAAGGTAGAGGTATATTTTCATACCCAGCAGCCTTACAGCTACGTCACTGATGAAGACCTGGAGAAATACGATGCGCGCCTACGCTTTCCTAACACCTATTTCGACCCGCAAAAGGCCCACGTACTGTATAACCAGTACCACGAGCAGTACGCGTGGGCAGATGAGGTGGGAGTAGACGGCATCCTGACCAACGAGCACCACTCAGCCTACTGGAATATGAAGCCGTCGGCCAATCTGGATGCTGCCGTCATCAGCAAGATTACCAAGAGGGTCAAAATAGCCATTATGGGGAATATACTCCCCATCAATGACCCGGTAAGAATGGCCGAAGAGGTAGCCATGCTGGACTGCTATTCCGGCGGAAGGTTAATCTCCGGTTTTGTGCGTGGGGGCGCAACTGAGAGTCTTGCGGGTGGCATAGACCCCACGGAGAACCGTGAGAGATTCGAGGAGGCCCATGACCTCATTATCAAATGCTGGACGACTCCCGGACCCTTCCGATACGAGGGCAAGTATTACCACTACAGGGCGGTAAACCCCTGGGTGCTGCCCATGCAGAAGCCCCACCCGCCCATCTGGTTTCCAGGCGCCGGTAGCCCAGAAAGTGTGATGTGGGCTGCCAGGCGCGGCTACCCCTACATGAGCCTTGGGGCAATTATGGAGCTTACCAAGGAGTTGAAACAGATATACATAGATACCGCTCATGAGGCCGGCCATAAGCCCGGGCCTCAGCACTTCGGCTATCAGCTTCGGGCGCTGGTGGCTGACACCGATGAGGAGGCCCAGGAGATCGGACGTCGTTTCCTGTGGACTCAGGACCACCGTATGAAGGGACCCAGAGAACACAACGACCCTCCCGGATTCCAGTCGCGCCTGGGAAGGAGCGTGATGGTGAGGAAGCCACAGGTCGGAAGGCAGATGGACTACGAGGCGCTTCAGGAACTCAACATGCTCGTAGTGGGAAGCCCCGAGACCGTCACCAGGAAGTTGGCGACAACCATAGAGCACCTCAGCCCAGGATACCTGCTCCTCATAGCCAGCGATGGGACCATAGCCCACAAGGATGTGATGCGCTCCATTGAGCTGCTGGGTAAAGAGGTGATACCTGCCCTGCATGAGATTAAGCTGCAACCCTACGAGTAGAGGAGAGGACGTACTATGCCGGCGCGGACAGGTGCGCAGTATATCGCAGGGCTGCGAGAGCGAAGCGCTGAAATTTACATCAATGGGGAGCAGGTCAAGGACGTAACCACCCACCCAGCACTGTGCAACGGGGTCCGCACCATGGCCAACCTCTATGATATGCAGCACGACCCCGCCTTGCGGGATGAGATGACCTACACCTCGCCCACCACCGGAGACAGGGTGGGCCTGTCATTCATCACACCCCGGACCATTGATGAACTGGAGCAACGGCGCGTTATGATGACCCACTGGGCACGCGCCACCTGCGGTATGATAGGCCGTACGCCGGACTTCCTCAACGTCACCATAATGTCCCTAGCCGCTGCGGGTGACTATTTCGCCCGGAACCGCCCGGAGTTCAAAGATAACATCCATCGGTACTACGAGTACGTCAGAGAAAACGACCTGGCCCTCACCCACACCCTTGCCAACGTGCAACGCACCCGCTCCCCCTTGGCGGTCCCCATGCCCCAGGACGACAGGAGCGACGTAGCCCTCAAGATTGTTCGGGAGACCGACGCCGGCATCGTGGTCCGGGGAGCACGGGTAATGGCTACCCTGGGTCCCCTCTCCGACGAGGTCGCTGTGTACCTTGCCAGCTCCCGCAGGGTTCCCGCGGACGACGCCGAGCGATACACCTTTGCCTTCTCTATTCCGTGCAACACACCGGGCCTGAAGTTCCTGTGCCGCGAAAGCCTGGACTACGGCCGCTCTCACTTCGACCATCCCCTGGGGTCCCGATTCGAGGAGCAGGACTCCATAGTGTTCTTCAACGACGTACTGGTCCCCTGGGAACGGGTCTTCCTGCTGGGTGACGTGGACCTGTCCAACAACATGGTCATGGACACAAGCCAGTATAACCACTCCAGGCATCAATCGGTGGCAAAGAACGTGGTCAAGTGCGAGTTCATGCTGGGCCTTGCCAACCTCATGGTCCACACACTGGGGTCTGGCCAACTTCCCCACGTGCAGCAGATGATGGCCGAGATTATCGAAAACCTGGAGGTCACAAGGGCGTGCCTTCGCTCCGCCGAGTCCGAAGCCAAGATAGACCGGTGGGGTGTTATGTGTCCATCCACTACCCCTCTGATGATAGCCTGCAAGCTGTTCATACGCATGTACCCAAGGATGACTGAGATTCTCCACCTTCTGGGCTCCAGCAGCCTCATGGCCCTCCCCACCGAGGCGGACCTCAACGGCCCGTTGGCGTCGGAGATAGAGCGCTATCTGGAGACGGACACCTCCTCCGCCGAGGAACGGGTGAGGCTGTTTCGCCTTGCGTGGGACGCTTGTTGTAGCGCCTTCGGGTCAAGGCAGACGCTATATGAGAGGTTCTTCCAGGGCGATGACCTGCTCAACGCCGGTATCCTTTACAACTTCTACGACCGGACGCCCATGACCGATTGGGTGAGAGAGTTCCTGGAGCAGGAATAGCCGCCCCTAGCGGCTGTCAACCTCGGGAAGGTCCCCAACTATATTGCGTACCGTTGCAAGGAAGCTTCCGGCCTTGGAGTAGTCCATACGCCAGCGAGTCTCCTCAACGGATGTCCGCAGACCGAGATATTCCATCACTATGAGCAGGGTGATGCTTTGCTTCCGGTCCGGCGTCATATACGGGTGCGGAGAGGAGTCGCGAGTACAGAGCCGGTAGTATCCCGGGCCTCCCCGGGCACCCAGTACCAGCAGCACAACCCCAATTATCAGGGCCGGGACTGAAGTGATGAAGATGAGTCCGGTCAGAGAGAGGAAGACGGCGGCGATGATGCAGACGGTGCCCAGAATCATCATTGGATGGCTGGGTTTCCACATTAGCTCCACGCCGGTGAGTTCGTTATAGGCAATCTCGTCCACCGGCCTCCCCGGCATTCTTTCATCATAGCGGACGATGCGCTGGGAAGTGGCGTAAAGGGGCTTGCACACGGACAGTACCTTCTCGCCTGGTTTCAGGATGTCCTGAACGCTCAAGGCCCCCTCCCCCGCTCCGGCATATATCTTACCACTACCATTTTACTACAAAGTAGCAGCCGTGCTCACTTCCCTTAAACAGGCACCTCCACGTCCATCAGGGGGGCGTGCTGCTGAGCGCCGTAGACATCGGTGTCCTCCACGTCCCCGGACCCGTGTAGCCGGGGAATGGTGGCCTTGATGGCGTTAGCAGGGGGAAACTCCACCAGGAGCACGTCATCCACCGGCACACTGTACAGCCTGGATATTAGCTCCTTGTTTATGATTCCAGATGCCTGCACCTTCTCAAAGGTCTCACTGTCCGGGAAGACCACGTCCAGCGTCACCAGGAAGGGGCTGGCGTTCTTGCTACGACACGTGACGGCAATATCCCTTATTCTGGCCATCCCTCTCCTTACACGTTCACGTATTCTATGGGGAACATCTCCAGGGGGTTGTCCGGCTCCACCGTGTGCAGCATGTTGAACTGGTACACAGGCCCAACGGGTATGTCTGAAGGAGAGTAGGGGAAGGTGATGCATCCCTCGTCGCACAGCTTCCCATTATAGTGCCCGTTCTTGGCTGCCTGCCGGGCGATGCCCACGATTTCGTTGGCCATGTCCTGGGTGGGGGCGACAGCTTCGATAATCACCCCCAACTCATGGGTGCTTAGCTCCTTCACGGGCTCCCGGCTGCCCATGACCGAGTCCTTGCCCATTACGCGGTAGACCATCTTGTAATCATCCTGGCTTATCCCCAACCCATCAACTCGCTGGCGGACAATCTCACTCACCGAGTCTATGTACTCGTCTATGCAGCCCACCAGCACAGGGTCCCGAGTGGTGGAAACACAGATGGAGCGGTATCCAACGAACTCCACGCCTTCCAGTCGTACGGTGTACTTGTCCGAGGGCACAAATTTTGCCCCGGTAACCTTCACCGTCCTGTCGTCCACGGCCTCAAACTGAAGCTGGCTCAGGTCGAGGACGCCCGAAGGCTCGGTGTGATAGAGGGGCGTCTCGTTCTCATGGAGGATGAAAGTCCCGATGCTCAGGGGGGTGCACTGAAGGCCGGGGTGGGGAGCCTCCACCAGTATGTGGTCCTCACGCACGGACACTATCAGGCCCTCGCTGCCATATTTCTGGCGGGGCACCGTGCAGGCCGCGCCGCACTCCAGCAGCTTGCCCGCCATCCAGCCCAGGGCAGGGTCGAACTCCTCTTTTATGGGCATGGAAGCGAAGATGGCCGAATCGTCGGAGCGGCCCGCCAGAATGACTTGCGCGCCCTGGCCCAGGGCCTCGATGTAAGGCTCCACACCCATCATTCCCACTATGCTGGTGCTCTTGTTCAGGTTCTCCTTCGTGAGGGGAGACATGGGCCACAGGGGGCTTACCTTGCCCTGCTCCAGCTTTTCAGCCACGTATTCCACGCTCTGCTCGGAGTGAATCAGGGCCACCTTGAAATGCAGGTCGTTCTCCCTGGCAATCTCCTCCACAATCTCCCGCATCCACTGGAGATGGGGGTCTCCTCCTGCACCACCGCTGGTCCCTATGATTACCGGAATCTTCCGGTCGTGGCCTGCGATGAGCATATTCTTCAGGTCCCGCTTGGCCGCATCCCGGCCCACGAAAGCCTTCCCCATGCCCAGGTAGTTGGGGCCAGGGTCGGTGCTGCCTCCGTCGCAGGCGATGAGGTCGAGACCGCTCTCCGCCGCCCTCTGGAAGGACTCGTCCTTGTACCCATAGCCCAAGATGCCCGATGTCGAATATAGCCTAAGCTGCTGCTCCCCCATTGTGTCACCACCTTCATGCACGACTTTCTTGCTTGGTTCAGTATACATGATATATGTGAGGCATTGGGGGGGCAAGGCACGGGGCAATTGGGTATTGACAAAGCACATATGTTCAGCTATGCTATTAACAATTCGGGCAACCGAAGGTGGATAGCCCGTAAGGGCTAGCGTGGAAGGCGGGTTAATCACCCGCCTTTTCCATTTGCCTATGCAAGCAGTTTTCTACCGTAACGATTATACTTAGACTTTATTGCATCAATTAGTCTAATAGTATAGGGACTAGGTCCAGGAACTATTGTCCGCCCATGTCCCAATATGGTGTCTAACTTAGAAGGCGCTGCTATGCAGTCAGCTATCTGAAGACCAGCTATATTATGATCCTTTTTCCTGAATTTAATATCCTTACTACTCAGTACCCGCTGGAATTCGGAAGCTCTGAGGTAGTATGTTCCATGGCCATGTAAACCGGCGTAGACTCGCTGCAACTCGTTGTCTTCCTTTCCTCCTCTAGATTCAGCCATCACATCGGCTATACCGCCTTGGGATCGCAAATGTCCCAGAAGCCTCTCTAGCAGCACGGTTAAGCAATAATGATATGGATGGAGTGCAGCTGCACCATAATTGGCTAGATGGTCCAGCTTATCTATAACAACCGTGAAAATTGTCATTTCTAGTGGTTGA
>JAGWBG010000334.1:0-1377 GCA_021296015.1 Dehalococcoidia bacterium
GGTAGTGCTCATAGGATGCGGTACCAGCCTTCACGCATCTATGGTAGCGAGGTATTTGCTGGAGGACTTGGCCGGCATCCCTGCCGAGGTGGATAACGGCTCGGAATACCGCTACCGGAGCTTCCATACGGATCAAAGGACGTTGGTAATCTCTGTAGGGCAATCGGGAGAAACCGCCGATACCCTGGCAGCGATGTCATCGGTCCTGGAAAAAGGTGGAAGGCTGTTCACCGTGTGCAACGTTGAAGGGAGCCAGGCAACCCGTCTGGCTGAGGGTACCATGTACATGAGGTCCGGGCCTGAGATAGGAGTAGCCAGCACCAAGACCTTCATTGGGTCTCTAATCGCCCTCTCTCTCCTATCCGTCTATTTGGGGCAAGTCAGAGGATATACCGACCGTGCCCGCTCAAGAGAAATCGTGGGTAATCTGGCCCGCGTACCCCATCTCCTGGGCAGGATTCTGGCAGACTAGGAACCTTACGAGAGACTGGCAAGGCAGTACCACAGGTACGATAACTTCCTGTATCTGGGCAGAGGAATCACTTACCCAATAGCTATTGAAGGGGCCTTGAAGCTGAAGGAGATAAGCTATATCCACGCCGAGGGATACGCAGCAGGTGAGATGAAACATGGCCCCATCGCCCTCATTGACCCCGGTATGCCCGTTGTGGCCATCGCGCCCGACTACTCTCTGTACGACAAGATCGTCAACAACATCAAAGAAGTCAAGGCCAGGGACGGCATAGTAATCGCCATCGCCACAGAGGGGAACCAGGAGCTTCCTTCCCAGGTTGATGAGGTACTGTACATGCCCCGTTGCCCCGAAATACTCACCCCTCTCTTGGCGGCGGTGCCGGTGCAACTGCTGGCCTATCACATAGCCGTCCGACGCGGCTGCGACGTGGACCAGCCCCGCAATCTGGCAAAGTCGGTAACAGTCGAATAGGACATCAGGCTATTACCGAGCTTCGCTCCTTAGAATGGCAACTGAAAGACTCTAATACTTTCATCTCCTCTTGCAACACCTGCGCCACTAATGGCATAATCAGAACCATAAAATTAAATCCACGTCCAGCCGAAAGTGGAGATGAAGCCTGTAAGTTGAGCTACCGGGTCTATGAGAACGGTCCTGCCAACAAGGCAACCGTTCATCAGGGAACATGCCCTCATTGCAATGACGGTGAGGGGATGCAAGGAAGGGAGACCCTCGCTTGTCGAGGAGCATGAGTGCCAACTGGCGTGACACAGGATAGGATGGGGTTATGGTCCTCACTTCACACCTAATGGAGAGGCAATAATGAGATCTAGCCATCGAGACCATAGTCACGACGACCACGCCGAGCACGAGGGTCATGACCACGCCGAGCACGAGGGTCA
>JAGWBG010000334.1:1648-2861 GCA_021296015.1 Dehalococcoidia bacterium
GAGGGTCACGACCACTCAGGTGATGGGCACGACGACCACGCAGGCCACGGCCACGGAGGACACGATCACGGTGGTCATGACCATGCTCATGACCTGCGGGGGGCCAGCAAACGCAGCCTGATTATCGCCCTGGTGCTAATTTCGACCTACATGATAGCCGAGGTTATCGGTGGCGTTTTGTCGGGGAGCTTGGCGCTACTGGCCGATGCCGGGCACATGCTGACTGATGCTGCCGCCATAGCCATGGCCCTGGTAGCCATGTGGATTGCCCAGAGAGAAGCCTCCGTCGAGCGTACCTTCGGGTATCACCGCACCGAGGTGTTGGCGGCGCTGGGCAACACCCTTGCTCTATGGCTCATTGCAAGCTGGATTGGCTTTGAAGCCTACCACCGGATCGTCAGGGAAGATGTCGACGTAGTCGGGCTTCCGGTCCTGCTTGTCGGCATCGGCGGTTTCTTGGTGAATCTTGCTGCCGCTTATGTGTTGCACCGGTCGTCGGGGGAAAGCATGAACGTTGAGGGGGCCTTCCAGCATGTGTTGGCCGACCTGCTGGGGTCCGTCGGCGTCATCGTTTCCGCGATACTGATTATGGCCTTTGGGTGGCAGCTTGCCGACCCGATTCTCAGCATCGTCATCGCGCTGCTCATCGTGTACAACACCCGCAAGCTAATAGTCCGTGTCTTGAACGTGTTGCTAGAAGGTGCCCCCGAGCATATAGACGTGTACAAGCTGTGCAGCGATCTCGAGGATATGGAGGGTGTGACTCTTATACACGACGTTCACGTCTGGACCATCACCTCGGGGAGTGAAGCTTTCACTGCCCACATACTGTTGGACCCAGCTTACCAAGGGGACGTTGACAGGTTGACCATCAGGATGCAGGAAATACTGCACGATAACTACGGCATCAACCACGTCACCTTACAGCTGGAGCGAACGGTGGAGGGTTGCATCGAAGACCACCACGTCGGCCACCTGATGGCGGAAGCGCGCCCTGCGAGGTGAGGCAGCTACGCTCAGAAGTTGCTTCCTGGCAAGCTGCTGTGTAAGCCTGGCAAGGCCGGTATTTCAGATATAATCACGCCGGGACCGGTGGGCTTGTTCAGAACATCCCCGGGTTCAGAAGGGAGCGGGGCGCACCGAGAGGGATGACATGCGGCGGTTCTCAAGGCTTTGGAGCAGGGTCGCCCCTTTTTAGAATTCGGTCTTTTAC
>JAGWBG010000334.1:2911-4330 GCA_021296015.1 Dehalococcoidia bacterium
TACAGGATGTTCTCGCTGTTATCTTCAGCCTCCTTGAGGGTATCAAGCGACCCTGAAACCGAGAAGAAAGACGCGTCAATAAGAAAGATAGCCAGGACCGCGAAGGGCAGAATCTTGGACAGGTCCTTGGACAGGTCTTCGTTGTAGTAGGCTGCTATACGGATGGCGCTGTCTGTAGCTAGCGCCATCAACAGTACATCTGAGAAAAGTTGTTCTTTCGAGAGGAAGGTCAGTATCAAAGCTAGGACTGCGAACCAGAAGAACGCGGCGATGGGGAACAGGACCAAATATTTCAGGACGTAGAAGATGAAGTGGATCAGGACATGTGCCCATCGAAAACGTGACTCTGCGTATCTGGCTATGTTCAATTCAAACATGTCCCGAGAAGCCACGAATATGTAGAACTTGAAAACGAAGATTGCGTAGACGGTTATTCCGAGAACGTAGACCGCCACAGGTCTCAACAGGTCTAGGGCGTCATTGACGTCCAGTCCATTGGTGAAGATGCTGATGTCCATAAACCTCGTCTTTCATGGCAAAAACTTTAGATATAGACGCAGCTAGATGAGCGGCAAGGGAGGGGAAATGGACTCAGCCGACGTGACTCCCGATGGAGTGAAAACTGGCATGGACAGGTGGTCCTGAGCCATACACTCTAGCGGGCGGCGGATTTTGAATCCCCCAGTCCCGCTGACTTATTCTTGACAATTGTACCACAAATCAAGAGAGGCTGACGTGCCTAGCAGCCTGTCGGTCAGGGTACCCCCATCCTCAAAGCTGTCCGTCTGTTGCCGGAAGGAAACAGGCCCATGCTAAACTGCAAGACCGGACTTATCACCGCACTGGTGGCGCTCGTTCTGGTGATAGTCTCATGCGGCGGACAGGACTTCGAAGCCGGTTCCCTGGGAGCTGTGGAGGTGGGACAGGGCGAGGCCATCCACATACGTTCGATGCAAGTCCTTACGGGGCTTGGTGACCTGGGTATTCCCAATCAGCGGGGTGTCGCGATGGCGGTGGCAGACTATGGGCCTATCAAAGGGCACGATGTCTCCATGGGCGCCGGCCTGGATTCTCTCTGTACTGAGGAAGGCGGACGAGCAGCCGCCGATGCGGTGACCGGCGACCCCCGGGTCGTCGGCGTCATTGGCACGTCCTGCTCCGTTGCTGCGAGCGCAGCTTCACCGGTCCTTGGTGAGGCCGGCCTGGTAATGGTCTCTTCGTCCAATACGTCTCCCTCCCTCACCTCCGACCTTCTCGGAAACGCCGGTTCCAACTATCACCCCGGCTACTATCGGACCTCCAACAACGACCTCTATCAGGCGCGGGCGGTGGCCTACTTTGCCTACAATGAGCTTGGCTTGCGCAGGGTAGCCGCCATTGAGGACGGAGACCCCTACACCTCCGGCCTCACCGGAGCTT
>JAGWBG010000044.1 GCA_021296015.1 Dehalococcoidia bacterium
ATTCGGCGTAGTCCTCACCTAAGGGGTGGGGTTCCAGCATTTGGAAGAACACGAGGTCCGGCCCACCGTCGGGCTGCGCATAGTTAATGGCGCTGTTGGGAGCCTTCAGCCTGCGGTAGCCTACCACGTGATAGAGGGTGGGCCGATAGCGTGTAAAGTCGAAGAAGTTTCCCGGCCTTGCCAGGATTCCAAGCTCTTTAGCCCCGAAGTGTTGCTCCAGTCGGGCCAGAGTGATGGTGGCCACGCGTCCCACGACTACCCAAGGGCGAATCAAGATGAATCCATGAGGTTCCTTGAGGTCGGGAACCGGCTCGTGCAATTCGAAAGCGCCTATCCTCATGGTTCTATATTGACAGATAGAAGGGACTTTTTCAACCCCTTGTAGGTATGGTGCCGGTTCTTTAGAAAGTTCCCTCTCCCCTTTGTACGCCTGATGCACGTTGTTATTCCGACTCTGCCTCGCTCACGTCACCCAGAGTGCCCTCTCTGACCCATCCCAGTCGGGTATCACCCCCACCCCGGCCTTCCCTCATTCCTTCGATGTGCATCTGGCGTCTGTGGGGAGATGATGGGGGTGATTATTCCACCTGCGGCCTCACGTCTTTGGCGAACCGCTCCATATTCTCCAGTAGCTGCTCCACGCTGTTACCCCCGAACTCGAAGGTGAAGTGCTCTACCCCTACCTGTTGATAGAGAACGATGTCGGCCCCAATCTCCTCGGTGGTGCCGGCCATCGTGCGCCTTGGTCCGTCGGCGGGGGAATCGAAATGCAGGTCAGTGCTGAAAATCACGTCCACGGCTTCGCGGGGCCGTCCAGCTTTCTCTGTCAGGTCCCGAAGTCGGTCTATCAAGTCGGCCATCTCCTCCGGCTCCAACTCGGCGGGCGGCCTCAAGCCGATGGGCATCCAGCCATCCCCCAGTTGGGCGGCCCGTCTCAGGGCGGCGGGAGTATGCCCGCCTATCCAGATGGGAGGATGAGGGCTTTGGGCAGGCTTGGGGCTAAATTTAATCCCGGAGAACCTGCCATAGCTGCCCTGGTACTCGGGATCGTCCTTGGTCCATAGCTCCTTGAATATACGAAGGTACTCGTCAGTCACTCTACCCCTCTCGGCGAAGGTGTTCAGACCCAGGGTCTTGAACTCCTCTTCCATCCAGCCCACACCCACTCCTAGGATAACTCGCCCTTCGGACATGTAGTCCAGGGTAGATACTATCTTTGCCGTCAATATCGGCTCCCGGTAGGGTACGACAAGCACGTGGGTACCCAGCTTGATGCGTTGCGTGCAGCCCGCAAGGTATCCTATTGCCGCCAAAGGCTCACAGTAGGGCAAATCGGCGTCGAAAGGAGATGCTCCTGTGGCGGAGTAAGGGTAAGAGGAAGAGACCTCCGTTGGGATAATGATGTGGTCGCTGACCCATGCGTGGTCGAACCCAAGCTCCTCAGCTCGTGTAGCCACTGTACGGAGGTTCTCCGGTGTAGCTAGGGGACCCCGATTGGGGATTCTGCATCCGAAAGTCATGGCTCTCCTCCTGGCTAGTATTTAGGGAAACTCTGAATAAGTCGGAAAGGGCGGCCTGTCAACCCATCATACTGGCGAAAGCCAGTATCCAGACTCTCCAAATTTCTGGATTCAGGCCCCGTATCGAGTGTAGGGCAGGCTCTACGCCGGAATGGCGTTTTTCAGAGCTTTCTTGGTTTCATTACTCACGCGGTAGGCGAATCGAGGGTGAGGGCAGGTTCACCATCCTATTGCGTATCCATCACGTCGTGGGTCGGCCCCGCCCGAGAGCGTGCCCGTGTCGGGGTCTACCTGAATCATGACCTCGCTTCCAGGTCCGTCCCACTTACCGAGTACATTTAGAGAGTGTCCCTTCTTCCTCAGCCCTTCACGCACGTGCTCAGGAAAGCGGCTTTCCATCTGTAGCTCGTCATCACAGGTATGTGGAACAGTGGACTCCATCGGATTCTGTGTGTGCCTCCATCGTGGGGCCTCCACTGCCTCCGCGACGGTCATGCCAAAGTCCAGCACGTGGGTGATTACCTGTAGGTTCGTCTGTACCTGGGTATCGGCGCCGGGAGTGCCACAGACCAGCACCAGACCGTTGGACGATGGCTCAAAGACCATCACCGGGTTCATGGTATGGCGAACTCGCTTGCCGGGCTGCAGGTAGTTGACATGGTTCGGGTCCAGGTGCCAGTAGGTCATGCGGTTATTGAGCAGCACTCCGGTGTCCTCCGCAATGAGGCTGGAACCCCAGGCGCTCTGGATACTCTGGAGTTGGCACACGGCGTTGCCCCAGCGGTCCACGACACAGAAGCAGGTCGTGTCTTCCCGTTCCGAGAATACCCCGGCCTTTCGCCTTTTCTGCCCTCCGTCCTGATGCCTCCGGGGATCACCCTCACGAACGTTCTCGACGGCACGGTCGGGGTTAATCAGCCTGGCACGTTCCCTGGCGTAGTCCCTGGAGAGCAGACCTGCAATGGGCACGTCCACGAACTCTGGGTCGGCGACGTAGGCTTCTCGGTCGGCGAAAGCCAGCTTCTTGGCTTCCACCATGCAGTGGATGCTCTCTGTCGTGTTGCATCCCAGGGATTTCAGGTCCAGGGTATCCATCATCGCAAGCTCTTGGAGCAGCACATGGCCGCTGGAGTTGGGTGGCGCCTCGTATACGGTATGACCCCGGTAGGTAGTTGATATTGGCTCCTGCCACCGACAATGGTTATCGGCCAGGTCTTTCAGAGTAAGGATGCCGCCCTGCTCGTTGCTGAACCGGACGATGGAGCGTGCGGTCTTCCCCTTATAGAAGGCATCCCGCCCCTCCTCGGCGATGTCCCGGAAGGTGCGCGCCAGGTCTTTCTGATAGAGAATCTCACCTGCCGTCAGGGGACGGCCGTCCCTGGTGAACACCGCCCTGGACGTTGGGAACTGTTGGAGCATTGGGTCAGCGGAGATGGCCCTGGCCACCACGTGGCTTACGGGGAAGCCATTGTCAGCAAGGTCAATGGCCGGGTCCAGAACGTCACCCCATTTCAGCGTTCCATATTTTTCGTGGCAGGCTGCCCATCCGTCCAGCAGGCCCGGCACTGATACCGAGAGGATTCCCTTCATGGGAATTCCCTCGGAAATGTAACGCTCCCTGGTGGCGGCGTAGGGTGCTGCGCCGGTGGCGTTGACCACCTTGATCTCGTTGCTCTGCTTCCGGTAGACCATGATGAACCCGTCGCCGCCGATGCCAGACATCAGAGGCTCCACCACGTTGAGGGCCGCACCAATAGCGACCGCTGCGTCCACAGCATTGCCACCCCTCTGCAATACCCTCATGCCTGCCTGGGACGCCAGTGGATGCCCTGAACAGACCATGCCGTTGCGACCCATAACCACAGGCCGGTAGGAATCATGATTGACGCCATGGGGGGACTCCGACATAGTTGGCCTCCTTTTCCCGGGAGGGAGCTGTCCTAGAACAGGTTCCAACGGGGGTTCCGGGCCGCCTCTGCCTCGAGATAGTCAACAATCCAGTCCTTGACCGCCTCTTCTATGTAGAAGACGGGCCGGATGAGTTGGCTCTCGTCGGCGATAAGGCCCTCCTGAAGCGCCAGTTGGGACACGGGTGTGCCGGGCATCACTCGCACGCCTATGCGCAGGTTAGCCATCGCCGGTTGCAAGCTCCGCAGAAAGGCCAGCTTACTCTCCACCGTCTCTCGTGTCTCTCCGGGCTCTCCAAAGTATTGGGAGATGGTGTAGTGAAGCCCACCGTCTTCGCAGAGGCGACCCACTTCCCGGAGCGGTCCAAAGCGGGCCTCAATATCCGTCGTCTCGTCGTCATGGCCGCCAATCCCAGCCATAATTACCAGGCTACATCCGGCGCGCTTCATTAGGCCAATTATTTCTGCATCGCAAGCCTGGGGGATTGGAGCCAGGCAGGTGTTCCAGTGGAGTTTCAGGTCGGCCTCAATTAAGGACTGGCACAGAGACTTGGCATGGGGCAGGGGTATATTGAAACTGTTGTCTATAAAGAAGACCTTGCGGAGCCCGAAACGCTGCTTCATCTCTCGGGCTTCATCCACCACACCCTCGATGGGTCTGATAACCCGCCAGGCGTCGCCCCCGGACTCCTCGTTATAGGTGTTAGCCGTAGGGTAGCTGAAGCTGCCCAGTTTGGTGAGGATTGCGATGCCGAACCCCGCCTGCCTGTACTTGGCCATGTCCAACTCTTCCAGGCGAGGAGGCCGGGGAAAGGCGGAGGACGCCTGTTGCTCCTGGACTATTATCTCATCACCCCTACGGTAGACCAGGCCGGATAGGTCATCGCAGGGCTTCCCCTCTTCCAGGCGGTCCGCCAGTTGGGCGAAGGTCTCGCCGGCATCCCCGGCGATGCCCAGGTCCGGCTCGACGAACCCGAAGCACTCCCTAGGAAGGATACTGAAAGCGGGACCCCCACACACGATGGGGGCACGGGTGATGCTCCGAATGCGTTGGACCACCTCTCTACTGACGGGCAGCGCCCACTGGGGGTCCAGGTAGCTCTGATTGTCCAGGTTGCGGATGGAGATGCCGATGAGGTCCGGCTGGTATTCTCTGACTATACTCTCGGTATCGGCCAGGTAGTCGGTGGAGAACATCAAGTCCAGGACCTTTATGGTATGACGGTTGGGGTCCAGGTGACCTGCCACGTAGGCCAGACCAATGGGCAAGGGTCTCGCTTCCATGCGGCTCATAAGCTGATGGTGACGGTTAGTTGCTATCAGCAGAATTCTCATGGTACGCTCCTTGGGTAGACGAGGCGGTAGCCGTGGATGCACGACCATCTTGAAGGGTAACATACCATAGTTGTAAGCCAATGGGAAGAAGGAGGCGTAAAGGTGGCGGATGACATCATTGGTATGCGAGAAATGATCGCTATCTTCAGTGTCACCGATGAGTACGGGGTTGACCGTGAGCAGATTAGCGTTCCCCTGGGAAAGGAGGACCCCGGAGTGGTAAGAAGGCTGGACACCGGAGAGGTCGAAATCGTGGTGCCTTTGACAGTTCCCATCGAGGAATGGCGGGATACTCTGGAGAACGGCCTGAAAGCCCTTGGTTTCGTTCCCATAGAAGAGGAGGACTGACAGGTAAGCATGGTCTCCCTACTGGTTCGGGTGTCCCCCCTGTCCCTGACGTTGTATAATTACTGGAGCTACTAAACACGGAGGATAATTCATGCAATATGACTGTATTGTCATCGGAGCCGGGTCAGCGGGGGCGGCCCTGGCTACCCGTATTTCCGAGGATCCGGACCGGTCCGTACTGTTACTGGAGGCCGGACCGGATTATCCCGACTTCGAGCGGCTGCCCGATGACCTGAAAGAGGGAAACAACGTGTGGAGGTCGGCCTATGGCCCCCACAACTGGGGCTACGTGGGCACTGGCACCCCGGAGCAGTCCGAGCCGGTCCAGATTCCCAGGGGTAGGGTGACGGGAGGCTCCAGCGCCATCAACGGCCAGGTCCTCTTCCGTGGCGTCCCCCAGGACTACGATAACTGGGCGGCTTGGGGCAACGACGAGTGGGCCTTTATCAAGGTACTTCCCCATTTCCGAAAGATGGAAACCGACCTGGACTTTGGAGGAGATTTCCACGGCTCTGATGGCCCCATTCCCGTGCGTCGCTACAAACGAGAGGAATGGCTGCCCCACTGCAGGGCCTTTTATGACGCCTGCCTGGCAGAGGGATTCCCCGAATCGCCCGACCAGAACAGCCCTGACGCTACCGGCATCTCGCCCAGGCCACTGAACAACCGCAACGGCATTCGGATTAGCACTGCTCTTGCCTATATTGATATGGCCCGGCACAGGCTTAACCTGACCATCAGGGCCAACGTTACCGCAAGGCGGATACTGTTTGAAGGTAACCGGGCGGTGGCTGTAGAAGTGGAGAGCGATGGGGAGATTTTCACCGTAGAGGGTCGTCAGATAGTGGTAAGCAGCGGTGCCATAGCGTCGCCCCAGCTTCTGATGCTCTCCGGCGTGGGGCCGGCAGAACACCTGAGAAGCCTGGGCATAGATGTGGTACACGACCTCCCGGGTGTGGGCCAGAACCTGCGAGACCATCCTTCCGTGTTTATCCTGTTCCGTGCGACTGGGGAGCCGCCGGACCTTTCCGCCCCCGCCGTTCAGGTGGCCCTACGGTTTACCGTGGAAGGCTCCAATACTCCCAATGACATGTCCATCAGCCCCATGCTGATGACCAGCGAGCACCGGCCCCATGGTGTGGGTATCAATGATGACAGCAACTACTTCGGCATGAGCATGGGTCTCCAGAACGCCTCCACCTCCGGGGAGTTGAAGCTCTCCTCTGTGGACCCCCATGTCCATCCCCTGCTGAATTATCGGTATCTCTCGGACCCCTGGGACCTGGAGCGAGTACGCAAGGCCGTGCGATTCGCGGTGAGGCTGGCCGAAAACCCCGCGTTCAAAGACGTGGTCATAGAGAGGGTCTTCCCCTCTGATGAAGACCTGAACTCCCATGAGCTTCTGAACAAATGGATACTGAGAAATGTAGGCACCCAGCATCACTCTTCGGGCACCTGCAAGATGGGTCAGGCGTCGGACCCCATGGCTGTTGTTGACCAGTATGGCCGGGTGCATGGGCTGGAGGGGTTGCGGGTAGCGGACGCCTCGATAATGCCCGACGTAATCAGGGCCAATACCAACGCTACCACAATTATGATTGGCGAGCGAATAGCGGACTGGATTAAGGAAGGCAAGTAGACCCATGAGAGTTGCATTACGTTGAATTACAAGGAGGGTTCTAATGGCAGGAGATAAGATACGCATAGGGCTAATTGGCGCCAGCACCAGCTACGGGTGGGCGATGAGGTCCCACCTTCCGGCCCTGCTCGCATTGCCGGAATACGAGCTTGCTGCCGTGTGTACGTCACGCCCCGAAACAGCGGAGGAGTCTGCCAGGGCCTACGGAGCGCGCCTGGCATTTCACGACTACACCGAAATGGCAAACCACCCCGACGTAGACCTGGTATCCGTGTCCGTGCGCGTTCCTCAGCACCATGCCATGGTAATGGCCGCCTTGCAAGCGGGGAAGCACACCTTTTGTGAGTGGCCTTTGGGTGCCGACCTAGCAGAAGCGGAGGAGATGGCCGACCTAGCCCGCTCTAAAGGCGTTAACAGCATGGTGGGCCTGCAAGCTAGGGGTAACCCTACCCTGCTTCGACTCAAGGAGCTTGTGGAAGAGGGGTACGTAGGAGAGGTCCTATCCGCAAATATGACTATGTTCCTGCCTGGTGTACTGGCAAGAGGGTCTGGCAGCGCCTGGCAGGCCGACCGTACCAAGGGGGCAACTGCCCTTACCATAGCTACAGGGCACTCGATTGACGTTCTGTGCTTATGCCTGGGCGAGTTTATGGAAGTCTCGGCCCACGTAGCCACTCAGGTTCCCACGTGGGATATTACGGATACGGGAGGGACGGTAGACGTTACCGCCCCTGATAATATACTGGTTAGCGGAGTGCTTGCCAACGGTGCGGTCGCCTCTGCCCACGTAGCCAGCGTGCCGTGGCATGGCAGCGGCTGGAAAATGGTAGTCTATGGAAGAGAGGGGACCCTTGCCGCCTCTTCCAGTCAGATGGTCCAACTCACCGATCAGGTCCATCTCCGGGGCGGAGCCAGGGACGGCGCACTGGAGGAGATTCCCATACCCGATCGTTTGACCACCATTCCGGGAGAGGTGCCCGGCGGCTCGCCCGTCAACGTGGCCCAACTGTATCGCCGCCTGTACGAGGGCATTGACCAAGGCAAGAGTGCGGACCCCGATTTCGACCTTGCGGTAACGCGGCACCGTCTGGTGGATGCGATTCAACGTTCATCAGACCAGGGGAAGGCAGTGCAGTTGGCATGAGAGCAAAGTCAATCCCGTATTGCCTACCGTGAGCTTTAGAGCTAAAATGCCGGTGGCGATTAAGGCGCAGGATAGCTTGCCCCCGTTGGCGCTTTCAGCCGAAGCTCTTGATGGTTCGGAAGGCGGCCATACATGACCACTCCATTGAGTGAGATACGAAAGCCGGAAGCGGAGGGATACAAGAATGGCCGGAAATTGTATCTTGTCCCATTGTTTCTAACACCTCCCGACCCTCCGCCTGACCTCCAGGATATGATGGAGCGGTACTGGTCGGGGGTCGGGGAACACGTAGCCCGCCTCGAGGCCGGGCTGGGGCCGGTGGACCGTATCTATCACGAGATGGTGTTTCTTTCCGGGGAAGAAGGTGTGAAGCTGGTCCAGCAACTCAACCCTATGGGGCACACTCTGGTCAATGCTAGGTATCAGGGTGGAGCACGCTATGATAGAGGAAAGCTCCGACTGGCAGCGGTGCCTCTCCATAGGACTGATAAGCCAGAAAGCCTACTCCACCATTCTACAGGCGTATATGGACGTCACCGGCCTGCGATACGAATATATGGCCTCCCGCATTGACGACACCCTCAAAGAGGAGGAGTCGGCTATCCTGGTCGTCGGGGACAACCACCGTATCCAGTTCCCTTCCGACATTCAGGTCTTCTACGTGGCTCCTCCTGCCCTCAATGACCTGCGGCGTTGGATTAACGACAGGATGAGTTATCGCCCTGACGAGGTACAGCCCGAGGAAGAGGAGAACCAGCCGGATGAGTGAACAAGCGCTGTCGGACGTTAAGGTGCTGGACTTTACCCACCACATCGCCGGCCCTTACTGTACCAAGCTGCTGGCCACCTACGGGGCGGACGTCATCAAGGTGGAGCGTCCCGGAGTTGGGGATGTCTCCCGTCGCCTTGGCCCCTTTCCCGGAGATGTGCCCCACGTCGAGAAGAGCGGTCTTTTCCTCCATCTCAACACCGGCAAACGCAGTATTACCCTAAACCTCAAGACCGAAGAAGCGAGGAAGGCCGTCCATGAACTGGTCGCTGACGTGGACATTGTGGTAGAGAGCTTCCGCCCGGGAACCATGTCCCGCTTCGGACTGGGTTATGACGACCTCAAAGCCATCAACCCCGCACTGGTAATGACCTCCGTATCCAATTTCGGCCAGACCGGACCCTACAGGGACTACCAGGGTTCGGAGATTGTCTTCTACGGTATGGGTGGTGAGATGGGCAGTACCGGCCTGGAAGATAGGGAGCCTGTCAAGCTGGGGGGCAGCGTGGGACTCTACCAGGCCGGGGCAATGGCCGCTGTAGCTACCATGGGCGCTCTGTTTGCGGCCAGGTATCAAGACATAGGCCAGCATGTGGACGTGTCCATCATGGAGACCCAGCTAGGCACACAGGACCGGCGTACCTCATCCCTGGTGGGCTACCAGTACACCGGCGAGAACAATCCCAGGGTCCCCCTGTCCACCGCAGGGTATCCCATCGGCATATACCCCTGCCAGGACGGCTACTTTGACCTTCTGGGTGGGCTGGTATATTTCTCCAGGGTGGTGCGGATGCTTGGCGAGCCTGATTTCCTGAGGGACCCCAAATGGTACACCCCGACGGCGCAGACCGACCCCGACCTCAAGGAGGAGTTTGAGGCCTATTTCCTCGCCTGGTGCATGGAGCATACCAGGAAGGAGATATGGGAGATAGGCCAGGCTGCCAGTGTCCTCTGTGCGCCGGTTAACACCGTGGAAGACGTTATCAACGACCCGGTGCTGGCCGAGCGAGGCTCCTTCGACCGACTCCGGCATCCCGAGGTCGGAGAGGTCAAGATTACGGGTCGTCCTTTCATTATGACGGAGACTCCCTGGCAGATACGGCGTCCGCCACCCCTCCTCGGAGAACATAATGAGGAAGTCCTCGCAAGCCTTGGCTACGGCAAGATGGACGTGGCTAGACTCAAGTCGGAGGGCGTAATCTAGCGGCTTAATGGTCATGGCGGACTGGGAGAACTTCATTCCACATGAGCAACGGAGACGATGAACGGTCATAAGAGGGGAGACGTAGAAAATGGCTAAGCTGCCGTTGGAGGACGTGAGAGTTGTAGACATGACCATTGTCTGGGCTGGACCCTACACCACCGCCTTGCTGGCTGATCTGGGGGCGGAGGTCATTCGCGTCGAGTCCACCAGATTCTACCCACCTATAACCCGCGGGTTCATGGCCCATCCTTCCGAGGAGGTTATCAAGAACCAGTTGGTATGGCTGGGAGGCCTTCCGGACCGCAAGATAGGCGATAGACCCTGGAACCGTGCTCCTCTGTTCAACTCCCACGCCCGGAACAAGTTGAGCATGACGGTGGACCTGCTTCAACCCAGCGGCAAGGATGTGCTGAGTCGCCTGGTCGGTATGAGCGATGTATTCATCGAGAACACCGCAATGGGGACTATGGAGAAGCTGGGCATAACCTACGACTGGCTGAAGGAGTCCAGGCCTGACATCATCATGGTGCGTATGCCAGCCTTTGGCAGCACAGGCAAATACTCCCATTACCGGGCAATGGGTCAGATGGTCGAGGACGTGGCGGGTCACACCTCGTTGCGGGGCTATACCGACATGGACGCCACCGGCGTTACCTCTGCTTTTACGGCAGATGCGGGCGCAGGGGTGGGCGCTGCTTTCGCCGTGCTTGCCGCTCTCCACCATCGCCGTCGCACCGGCAAGGGGCAATTTGTAGAGCTTGCCATGGTGGAGAACTTCCTTCCCTATCTCGGAGAGGCCATCATGGACTATAACCTGAACGGTCGTATCCGCAGCACTTTGGGCAACCGGCACCCTTATGCCATTCAGGGCTGCTACCCGTGCATGGGGGAGGACCGGTGGGTTAACATAACGATTTACAACGACAGCCATTGGGAGGGCTTCTGCAAGGTCCTTGGCAACCCTGAGTGGACTCAAGATTAAAATTATTCAGATTCTGCCCGGCGTTACGAGCATCATGATTAGTTGGACCGGCATAT
>JAGWBG010000045.1 GCA_021296015.1 Dehalococcoidia bacterium
TACCTACCACCCCTGCTTGCCTGATCGTTGCGCTTGTACGTCACCAGGTCTGCCCTGCCCTTTGCAATCAGACCACGTTGTGCCACTATCATCTCTCCGTCTTCGGTGAAGCACGAGGCATAGTCTTCGGGAGCGCCCGAATCGCTGCTCAGGTTGTAGAATGCGTAGAGGTTATGTATCTCTGCGTAGTCCAGTGCCGACAGCCCTTCCGATTCAGTCATGGTGCATATCCTTTCCATAGTGGAGTGATGGGTGAAAGCGACGGCTCCTGTGCTCCCCCCATAGTGCTACCGGTTGGCAGTCACGTGGAACGGCCTGAAGGTCCCCTGTGGACAGTGTAAAGTTTCCGACGATAGTATGCAAGACCGACACATCCCGAAGTTGACAGGCACTCAAGCCCTGTTATATGCTCACCCGGTCCAGAGTTGCGGTCACTTTAACTGGCTTCGACGGACAAAATCCTATCTACCAGAGGGGGCTGGAGCGCAATGTACGAAGGCATGATAGCGGAAACCACAACTATGCGCGGTCATGGTGGAGATGACATCATGGCTTATCTCGCTCGACCGTTGGGAGCAGGTCCGTTTCCGGGAGTCGTTCTCATCCATCATGCGCCCGGTTGGGACGAGTGGTACAGGGAGGCCACACGTAAGTTTGCCCATCATGGATACGCCGCCATCTCCCCAAACCTTTATCACCGGGAGGGGCCGGGAAGCCCGGATGACGTGGCTGCCAAGGTCCGTGCTGCCGGGGGTGTCCCAGACGACCAAGTTATAGGCGACGTGGAAGGGGCGATGCGGTATCTGCGGGCCTTGCCTTACCACAATGGCAAGGTCGGCGTCATCGGCACCTGTTCCGGTGGGCGACAGACCTACCTGGTGGCCTGTCGGGGCAAGGGCGTTGATGCTGCCGTGGACTGTTGGGGTGGGAGAGTAGTGATGTCCCAGCAAGAGCTCAATCCCAGGCAGCCCGTGGCCCCCATTGACTACACCAAGGACTTGTCCTGCCCGCTGCTGGGGCTTTTTGGGGAAGAGGACCAGAGTCCGACGCCTGAGCAGGTTGCGCTCCATGAGGAGGAGCTCAAGAAACACGGCAAGACTTACGAGTTCCACATGTATAGCAACGCCGGCCACGGCTTCTTCTACTACGACCGGCCCAACTACCGCATAGAGCAGGCACTGGATGGGTGGAATAAGGTGTTTGCCTTCTTCGAGAAGCACCTTAGCGTGCCATCCGGAGCAGGCGCAGGAGTGTAAGCGATGTGCACGTGGATTGTAGAAAAAGCGGACATATCAGGCAGTGCCAAGGGACCCAATGGCTGGTTCCCCGTAACCCGAGCCAACGTGTGCTACGACCACCCCAGCCACGCTTTCCTGGAGCACAGCCTTAACATTGACTTCGTCAACGAGGAGTTGGGGACTGGAGCGCGGGTCGCCGTGGAGATGAGCGCCGAGTCGGCCCGTTCGCTGGTCCGGGCAATCCTTGCCGCCCTTGAGACCGGCGATGGCCAGCACCAGCCTGGCTACAGCCTCAGCGGGGCAAGCGCAGATTAGGAGACCTTGGAACGACTGCGACCTCAAGGCTCAGTCCCATGTCACTCTGAACTAGGCGCACCTACTGTCATTCCTCATCCGCCCACGGCGGATGAGGAACCTGAATGGGTTGCCATTCGGGCCGCTCTGTTGTGGGGGCCTCTAGGAAAGCTCTGAAAAACGTCATTTCGACGCAGCCTGCCCCGTACTCGATACGGGACAGGAATCCAGAAATTTGTAGAGTCTGGATACTGGCCCTCCTCGGCGAGTTTTCGACTTCCGCCAGTATGACGACAGGTTGCCAGGTCGCCCTTTCCGACTTATTCAGAGTTCTTTAGATTCCTCGCTGCGCTCGGAATGACAATGAGGTATGCAAAGGTCTCATCATCAGGAGGTATTGTAATGAACGACGAACTATCTACCATTCTGGACGGGCAGCCCGAGCGTATAGCCACGGGGTTCGTATTCACGGAAGGTCCACTCTGGCACCCTGATAGCTTCCTGTACTTTGTGGACATAAGAAGGAGCCATCTCCTCCGGTGGGTCCCGGGCCGCCAGGTGGAGGTGTTGAGAGAGAACACCAATGAAGGCAATGGGCTGACCTTTGACCTTCAGGGGCGGCTGCTCATGTGTGAGGGAGGCAATCGCCGGGTGACTCGCACCGAGAAGGACGGGACCGTAACCGTCCTGGCCGACGGATGGGACGGCAAACGGCTGAACCGGCCAAATGACGTAGTGGGCCGCTCCGATGGCAGCATCTATTTCACCGACCCCCAGGGGAGGGTTCCCCAGGAGGAGCGGGAGATTGGCTTCTCAGGCGTCTTCCGAGTTGGGCCGGATGGTCAGGTTAATCTGGCCACGGACGAGTGCGAGTATCCCAACGGGCTGGCTTTCTCCCCTGATGAGGCTATCCTCTACGTTGCCATCAGCCGCCTGGACGAGAGATGCCTGGGAGAAGAGGAGAGTAACGAGGTCTGTACCCATCGGCGCATCAGGGCCTTTGACGTGGCCCCGGATGGCTCCCTGAGCAACAACCGGATTTTCGCGGATATGTCCTCCGCGGAAACGGGTGTGCCCGACGGCATGAAGGTGGACATGGAGGGGCGGGTGTTCTGCACCGGAAACGGCGGCACGTGTGTATTCGACAAAGATGGCCGTCAACTGGGGACTATCCGCACGGATGAAGTCCCGGCCAACTGTGCCTTTGGCGGCTCCGACCTGCGCACCCTTTTCCTCACCGCCCGGACTTCCCTTTACAGTGTTCGAGTCAAATCGCCCGGAGTCGCGGTCCCCAGGGCCGCGTGACGAGCCGCACATACACGGTGAGGAAAAGTTCAAGGGGCTGTAGCGGTTTTATGACGGTAAAGCCTTCGTTCCGGCTTCAAGAAGGGCGTTCATATGAGATGATATGCCGCTGAATGATTTATGAGCAGCGATTTGTTACAGGCGTTACTTCTGTTTGCAGGTAGCGCCGTCCTGATTATATTCAGCGGAGCGTACCTGGCGAGGTATGGGGACGCTCTGGCCGAACTGATGGGTTGGGGACGACTATGGGTCGGTACAATTCTGATAGCCTCTGCCACTTCTCTGCCTGAGCTGATAACCAATATCGCTGCTGCGAGCAGGGACCAGCCGGGACTGGTCGGGGGCAACATCCTGGGGTCCAACATGGCCAACATGTTTGTCCTGGCGATGGTGGCCTTGATTTGGGGTGGTGGAGCGCAGTTCTTTCGACACTCGTCGGCCCCGCAGCATAGGTTCCTGTGTGCTACGGCCATCCTGCTGACCAGCATTGCGCTTGTATTGGGGTACTTTCACATGGGCATATCCCTTCTGAGCGTGGGGCTGGCGTCGGTGCTGATTTTCGCATTGTACCTGATGGGGATGCGCCTGATATATAAGAGCCTGCCCAGAGGGACGGCGAAGGCAGTGGCAGGCCCTCGGGCTGACGGACTCCCAAGCCTGCGGAAGGCCTGGATATTCTTCGGACTCGCATCCCTGGGAGTGATAATAGCCGCACCGACCTTGGTTTTCAGCGTGGAAGAAATTGCCGAGATTACCGGGCTGTCAGTCAGTTTTCTGGGGGTTGTGGCGGTAGCGCTGGTAACCTCAATGCCTGAGGCCTCAACCACCATCGCCGCGATCCGCCTGGGTGCCGTAGAATTGGGCATTGGGAACATCTATGGAAGCTGTGCTTTCAATATATTTATACTCGCCGTAGTGGACCCCTTTTATCGTCAGGGTGTCGTAGTAGAGAGGCTGGGGAGCGAGAATCTGGCTGCCGGTCTTATGGCGCTCTTTCTTATGGTACTAGGCTTGCACCAGATAGCGCTGCGAGGCAGCAGCCAGTATCTGCCTGCGGTGCCCGTCTTGGTCGGAATAGTTCTCATGTACGGCGGAGGCCTCTACATGGTCTACGAACTTGGGCAAAAGGCTTGATGCCACGTGGGATGGTGGAACACTAAAATGGCATGAGAAGGCTAGAATCTCCCCCGTACCTGCCTATCGGCAGACAGATCAAGTACGGGGCAAGGTCTGGGCTTGCCGAAGGGGTGAGGGAGCGTCAAAGAGGTTGGCTATATAATTGTCCAGCCGCCGTCGACGATGAGCAGGTGACCCGTGGTGGCCCCGGCAGACGGGCTCGCAAGGTAGATGGCTGCCCCTACCAGCTCCTCCGGCTCCATGCGCCGTCCCAGCGGCATGAGTACATCCATTTCACTCTGCACAACTTCAGGAGCACGTTGTTCGGCAGCCAGCATCCCGGGCGTGAGAGTTGGCCCCGGCCCTATGGCATTGACGGTAATTCCGTATTTTATCCACTCCAGGGCCAGGGAGCGAGTCAGATTGGCTACCCCGCCCTTACTGGCGCAGTATGGCGCTCGATCGTCCCTGGCGACGACGGCTAGCTGGGAGGCGATGTTGATAATACGCCCGCCACCCTGGTCTATCATGTGGCGGGCGGCTGCCTGAGCACAGAAAAAGACACCTTTCAGGTTGGTGTCAAGAACAAAATCCCAGTCCGCTTCCGTAACCTCAAGGGCTGGCTTGCGTATTCGGACACCGGCGTTGTTTACCAGGACGTCCAGCTTTCCAAAGTCGCGTGCCACCTGCCCAATGGCCCCCTGAATATTCTCCAAGTCCAGCGTATTCAGGGCGTAGGCCTCACTGTTGCGCCCCAGTCCCTTGATGGACTCCCGAGTTGTCCGGGCATCCGCTAGCCGCTCCTCCATATCGGAGACGGCCACGTCTGCCCCGGCTTCTGCCAGTCCGACGGCTATGGCCTTGCCGATGCCCCGTGC
Organism: Dehalococcoidia bacterium; assembly: GCA_021296015.1. Lineage (GTDB taxonomy): Bacteria > Chloroflexota > Dehalococcoidia > Lucifugimonadales > JAGWBF01 > JAGWBG01. The sequence goes on from JAGWBG010000045.1 coordinate 4,832, forward strand.
TGAGCCTGTAACCAGTGCGACCATGCCGTCTAAACTGAGGCCGGCGTAGGGCATGATTAGCACTCTCCATTCCGAAGATTATCCCCATTATACCAGAGGGGCCGACTTGACGGCATACCGACAAAACCCTTGCCCATCATTGCCATGAGGATACCTCTCCGGTCACATTTCCACCTCCAGCCGTCATTCCGGCCCTCGCCGGAATCTACCCCCACCCCAGCTCTGGATTCTGGCTCTCCCCGGCGAGCCTTCGACTTTCGCCAGAACGACGACCCGTCTCAGGTGGGCAGGCGCGTACTCCCATTTATGGGCGGCAGCCCTTGTATCTGCCCTGCCCCCGGCCGTTCCTGCTTGTCGGCAGACAGGAGTGGTAACAGGCCCTAGACCCTTTCCGCCTTCGGCGGGCCGGAGGCTGATTCAGGGCGACAATGAGAAGACCCTTAGACCCGATGCCGTATGATTAGGACGGATATTGTGATAGTATAATCCCATCAGTGGTCTTCAACATTGGCAGCCCATAGCTGGATACCCCTTTCGACCCAGTCCCAAAATATGATGCCGGTATAAAGAACGTTGTACTCAGAGAGACGGACCGATTCAGACCAGCACTCTATAAGAGACCTGCGCCTGCTGGAAGGAGAGCGAGTGGAGGAGCGGTTCATTCCCCACGATGGGCTGGTGCCGGATACCCCACGCAAAGGCGAGTTACTGGTGCTCACCAACCATAGGGTTATCACCTTCATTCAGAGCAATGGGCACAAGGAGGCCTTCTTCGCCCCCTTGGAAGAGATGAAGGGGGTTTCGGTGAAGGCCAACACAAGGGACATGAAGAACCTGTCCCAGGGCCTCATTATGATAATAGTAGGCATTCTGGCCTACTTTCTCATAGGCTACGCACTGGATAGCGTGAACATCGCCTCGGCGTTGGGAGGCGCCATCGTATTTGTAGGAGTGTTATTTATAGCCAGGTACTTCTTCTGGGAAGAAGAGGAGGAGGGGACAATCACCTTCCAGGGAGGAAGCTGGGAACTATCATTCCCCTACAAGAGCAACAAGGCCAGTGCCTCCGTCTATAACCTGGTGAACCGGTTCTTCCAGCTAAAGCTGGGCATCAACATCCACATTGCCCGTCAGGCATCTGCAGGGGAAGGCCCGTTGGATGACCAACCATACGAGGCACCTCCCGCGCCTTCATCAGAAGAATACGCCCCCGGCGGTCATCCTTCAGAGGATGGCTCCCTGGACGGCACTCCCTACGAGCAGCAGCCCGCCCCACCCGTGTCAGAGGATGGTCCTGATTCTCCCCGATCGTTCTGATACTGGGGCGTGTTGATACTAACAATTCTCCGATAGGGACTGTCAACCTGGACGCCCGCAGGGAACACCCTTTCTCCGTGATTCAAATGGGGAGGGACTTCCGAGGCAGAGGCTCTGCGGAGTGGACTATGGGACTTGCTGTGAGGATACGCTCCTGGCGTTCGGGCCTGTCCCAGCCGGAATTGTAAAGGTGAAGGTGCTTCCCTTGCCGTTCTGACTGCTGACCATTATCTTGCCGCCGTGGGCCTCCACCAGTTGTTTTGCGATGGTGAGACCCAGTCCCACTCCTCCAGTAGCTCGGGACCGGGACCTGTCTACCCGGTGGAAGCGCTCGAATACATGAGGCAACTCCTCGTTGGGGATACCGCTGCCTGTATCCTCCACACTTACCCAGGCCTCATCTTCCCTCCGGTTTACCACCACCCGTATGGACCCTCCCGAAGGGGTGTAGTTGGACGCATTGACCAGCAAATTGCGTATCACCTGTCCTATTCGCCCCGGGTCTGCGTGAATCAGGACCTCGCTGGCAGCATACATACGCAATTTGATGTCTTTGGCCTCTGCCTGGGGCTGTATCGACACCACAGCCTTCCTCGCCAGCTCTGCCAGGTCGCAAAGCTCGATGTGAAGAGTCATCCGGCCTGACTCTGCCAGGGCCAACTCCTGAAGGTCTTCTATGAGACGGGTAAGGAGCAGGACCTCCTCGTGCATGGACTCAAGGGTGGCCTCATCTGGGCTAACCACTCCGTCCTTTATCGCCTCCAGATACCCCTTTACGTTTGACAAGGGAGTGCGAAGCTCATGGGCAACGTCGGCCACAAGGCTGGAGCGTATTTCTTCGGTTCGAGCCAGCTCATCCGCCATGGTATTGAAGGTCCTGCCAAGCTCACTCACCTCGTCCTTTGAGCGGGCTTCAACCCTGCGAGAGAAATCTCCGCCGGCCAGCGCCCTGGCTGCCCTGGATAGAGACTCCACAGGAGCCAGGATGCGCCTGGACAGGAAAAGGGTAAGGATTAGCGCCACCCCGCCGGCGAGAATTCCACTCCAGATAAAAATACGGCTGAGGGAGGGCACGTTGGTTTCGACAGGCAGGACCTCCGTCTCTCCGGGCAAGGGTTCCGGGTTGACGAGCATTGTTCCCACGTCTCCCCCAGGACCGACCACCACCAGCCTCCGGTCGCTCTTCACAGGGCCGACCATAAACCGCCCCACCAGAAGGCTGTGGGAGTCGGCCACAACCTGTCCCCCCCGGTTGACCACAATCACCCGTTGGGAATATATCTCGCCTATTTGCTCCAGCATCCCCTGGGCTTCCTGCCAGCCCTGGGACTGGGCATACTCCCTGGCTAGCATTGCCTGCAGACGCTCGGACCTCAGGGCCTCGGTACGGTCCTGGTACTGCTCAATCTCGGTATTGGCGGCGCGGCTGGCGAAAAATGCCGCCATTCCCAGGGCCACTCCGATGACCACCACGAAGCTGAACAGTAGTCGCCAGCGAATGCTATAAAACAAGCCTAGCCCCCGAACTTGTAGCCCATGCCATATACGGTCATAACGTACCGGGGACGATTGGCGTCCACCTCAATCTTCCTTCTCAGGTTCAGCACATGCACGTCCACGGTCCGGTCCATACCCTCAAAGTCATATCCCAGCGCCTTGTCCACCAGTTGATTGCGGCTGAAAACCCTGCCCGGCTCCCTCACCAGGGTGGCGAGGATTCGGAACTCGGTAGGAGTGAGGTGGACATCCTTATCCCCGACTTTGACATTATGCTGCTGGAAATCTATCCTGAGCTCTCCCCGCTCCACCAGCGAGGGGCCGCGGTAAATGGGGTCCTCAGCTGTGCGGCGCAGTACGGTACGCACTCTGGCAGTCAATTCCTTGGGACTGAAGGGCTTGGTCACATAATCATCGGCACCCAGATCAAGCCCACTGAGCTTGTCCTGCTCGGTACTCAATGCCGTGAGCATGATAATCGGCACCTCCGACTCGTTCCTAAGAGTCCGGCATACCTCCGTACCGTTAAGTCCGGGAAGGAGAAGGTCCAGGACTACCAGGTCCGGCTTCCATTTCCGGGCGATTTCCAGCCCCTCGGAGCCGTCATAGGCGATCAGGCCCTGATAGCCGTCTCTTTCCAGGTCCAGGCGTCCCTGGTCAGAGGGCTTG
>JAGWBG010000335.1:0-738 GCA_021296015.1 Dehalococcoidia bacterium
CTGTTCAACGACACCTTCATGGACCACAACTATCCCCAGGTCGGTATAGCAGCGGTGGAGGTTCTGGAGCGTGCGGGTTTTCAGGTCTCTCTGGCCAATGCTGCCTGCTGCGGCCGACCCATGATTTCCAAGGGCCTGTTGGACAAATCAAAGGATCATGCACGGCGCAACGTGGACCTGCTATATCCCTACGCTGAGCGTGGTATACCCATCGTGGGGTGCGAGCCTAGCTGCCTCCTTACCCTGCGTGACGAGTATCCAGACTTGCTACAAGACGATAAATCCAGATTGGTTGCGGCCAACAGCTACCTGATTGACGAGTTCCTTTCCATGCTCCAGGAGAAGGGGGCGCTAAATCTGGAGTTTACCGACATCCACAAAAAGGTCCTCTTTCACGGCCACTGCCACCAGAAGGCTCTCGTCGGCACACGACACTCCATTGCGACACTGAGGCTCCCACCGGGATACCAGATTGAGGAGGTGAACTCAGGCTGCTGTGGAATGGCCGGCTCCTTCGGCTACGAAAAGGAGCACTATGATATCTCTATGGCCATAGGAAGAGAGCGGCTCTTCCCGGCAGTCGAGGCGAAGGATGAAGACTGGGAAGTAGCGGTAATGGGGATATCATGCAGGCAGCAGATAGAGCATGGCACAGGCAAGAAGGCGCGCCATCTGGTGGAGGTACTTCGTGACGCCGTCAGGTAAAGTTGCTTTGAAGCCTATTACCCCAAGGGACAA
>JAGWBG010000335.1:757-2598 GCA_021296015.1 Dehalococcoidia bacterium
AGCCAATAAGCCGTGAGAACATAGCGAAGGCACTACTGAAGGTACCCGGCTCCCTCTTACGGCTGGTCCGATGCCGGAGGTAGGATTTATGGGATGAACTGGTTTGGCGCTGAGAAATGCGGATGCGAATACTGTGGCGACGGGCGTCATAGTTAGGCCGTGTGGTAGGGTCGGATAGCGTAGCATAAGCCACGTTGATGTCGCTCATTTTTGAGGAAGCGTTGGGGTCGTCGGGATGTAGGTCAGGGTGGAATTGCCAGGACTTACGGACATACGCCCCGCGGATGCCCTGGGCACTCATGTAAGGTGGAACACCCAAGATGCTGTAATAGTCTGGGAGAACTTCCACAGCCGTCAACCTCACATCTTAAAGTTATCTTACCTACCGCCCTTGCCGATGTCCGACCAGTGATTGAAGCAGCATACATCGGCCTTTGCACATTATATCGCTGCTGTCAATGGGCAAAAAGAGGGGGTACTCTCAGACAGTATGAGGCTACCTTCTCAAGAGGCTTGTCAGTTGCTTCACGTCGTCCACCTTGTCGATTTCATAATCCATGCCCAGGATTTCATCTCCGCGGGTCTCTGTCATAATCCCCCTGGCGCGATCGTGGAACTTCTCCGCAAGCTCCGCCGGAGTCATGGGCCTTTCCGGAGTGCCGCGAGAGGTGGTCGCTTCCCTTGACAACACCTGCCCGTTCCTCAGCTTCACCTCCACCAGGCTGCGTATCCTCTCGAATCCCTGGGCTTCAATTCCCTCGTGCAGATACGGAGTGACCCTTTCCATCATATCCTGCACGTCCGGGCGCTGCACGGTCTCGTCGGTGAATTCCCCTATGCCACCTTTACGCTCCAACACCAGGATAGCCATGCAGAAAGGTATGCTGAATTTGGCCTCCAGTTCATTCCGGGGCCTCTGATAGCGGAGGGGGTTCAGTACGTTAGAGCTGGTCCCCAGGCGCATCTCCTCCACGTCTTCAGGCTTCACGTCGTGCTCAAGAACAAGCTCCAGCAGGGTATCCATGCTTGGGTGGGCAAGAGAGCCGCAGGGATAGGGCTTGATGGACACGCCAGGGTCAACCAGGGTATAGGGGCTACCCAGCTTGTCAAGAAGCAGGTGGGGGTCTGCACCCCCGCCCACCACCTGGAAGAACCCCCACTGGCCGTCCAAAGCGTTGGCATCAGTCCTGTAGCCAAGACGGGCCAGCTTTGCCGCTACCACTCCATTCTCGGCAGCGGCCCCGGAGTGATAGGGCTTGGTCATGGTCCCAAAGGCGACTCTTATGCCAGCGCTCTTGCTGGCGGCTATGCCTATGGCGTGGCGAGCATCCTCCGGCGACATGCCCTGAAGCCTCTAGGCAGCCGCAGCTGCGCCAAAGATGCCCATTCTTTGTAAAGCTGAGGGTTTATCGCCTCAGCCACTTTGCAAGCCACCTCCACTCCGGCGCAGAAGGCAGTGACGAGGTCCTTACCTCCCGCCCCCACCTCCTCGGCTACAGCCAGCGATGCGGCCAGCACCGGCACGGTTGGATGGGTAAGCAGACCATATACCCTGTCCGGTACCGAAGAGATCTGAGTGTCGTCGTAGTCCAGAGCGTGGCCCGCAGTCCCATTTGCTAGAGCGGCAAACTGGGCGGGCAACATCATGCCTTTCCCAATAACGGAGGACTTCCCGGACACGCCCAAATCATGCATATACCGCCCCATGACATCGCCGGACTCACTTCCACAACCTGCCAGCATGACGCCCAGTCCGTCTATTAGCGCCTCTTTAGCACGTTTTATGACGTCAGCCGGGATACTATCGTAGGAGACCCTGCTGGCATACTCGGCCACCTCAA
>JAGWBG010000046.1 GCA_021296015.1 Dehalococcoidia bacterium
CACTTCCTGCCCCGGTGAGAACTTTGCCGGCTCCCAGGGCACCCTGGCGAAGAGCTTCTTGAACTCATTGAGCTCGTCCTGTGTCCTGGCAAGGCCAACGTCGCCCGATGCCTCTCGCATCTGGGTCCGGCCCACCTCGATGAACCCCTCCAGTGTCTCGGTCCCCTTGTATACGCCTACGTCGGGGTCTTCGCTCTTGCCGTAGAGGACCGAGCCGATGGCGGCGTAGTACTGGGCATTGTCCGGGACTGTGATTAGGTCCTCCGGGGAGACTCCTTCTGGCAGTGGGAAATTGCGCTCTTCCCATATCTTGGGGATGTTGTTTTTCCAGCAGTCTCGCATGGCCGGGATGAATGTGTTGGGCCCGCCGAGGAGGAGCACTGTGGGGCGGAGGGTGTTGCCCCGCGTGAGTACGCTCAGGTTCTGCTGGACTATGGCCTCGAACAGGGATGCCATAAGCTCGTTGGGGGGCACCCCGTTCTTCTGGAGGCCGTTTATGTCCGTCTCGGCGAAGACACCGCATTTGCCCGCCACCGGGTGGAGCTTCACGTCGTAGTAGGGCAAACCCTGTAGCTGTTCGCCGCTTAGCTGGAGCTTGGCATTGATTTTGTCAATGACGGCCCCCGTACCACCGGCGCACTTGTCGTTCATGCTGGGGACTTTCCGCTTCTTGCCAGTTTCGGGGTCGCTGAACCAGATAATTATCTTGGCGTCCTGCCCCCCCAACTCGATAACCGAGCCTGCATCCGGGTAGAGGTTCTCCACCGCCAGGGAGACGGCGTTGACTTCCTGGACAAACTTGGCCCCTATGTAGTCCCGCAGCATGTTTCCGCCGCTGCCGGTTATGAATATGCGGAACTTGTCCTGGGGCAGCGTGGGGAAGGCTTCCTCTATGCGCTTGAGAAACTCGAAGACCTTCTCGGGCTGCTTGGTCTGGTGGCGCTCGTAGTCTTTCCAGAGAATCTCGTCCGTCTCCGGGTCCATCACCACGGCCTTCACGGTGGTGGAGCCTACGTCCAGGCCGACCATAAGCTCCTTGTAGGATGGCCCCGTATCCGAAACGGTCCATTGGGTCGCCAGGTCGTTGTTACGGTTCAGGATTTCTACCATTGAATACCTCCATTGGGGTCCCTATACTGATGAATGTACCCTTGAATGTACCTCATCTCGCACTGCTGCCGGTCTCCATGAGGGACTCCCTGGACTTGACCAGGATGCCCCCCATTCCAAACTCAAGAAGCTCCCGTACCAGTTCGGCCACCGGTGGGTCTCCTACCCCTATTTGGCGGGTCTCCTCGGCGGAGGTGATCTGGAAGATTACTTCCTTTACCGCCCCGATGATGGAGTAGGCGGTAAGGCGGGCGTTGCACGGCCGCACCAGCCTCATGGATATTCCCAGCATGAGGGACCGCTCTATCATCTGGGCGACCTGACTGTAAAAGTCTGTCAGGCGTTTCTCTACGGTTCTGTCTAGGGGACTGGCATGGTGGAGCAGCATCTGGGTAAGCTCCTTTTCTTTCAGCACCATGTCCAATACCCTGGTCAGGTTGTCCTGTATCTGCACTAGGGGAGGAGGAGCGCCATGGGCCAGGGAGACGGGCCTTATGCAGTCCTGCAAGTCCTGTAGGAAGGCATCAAGGATGCTTTGAAAAATGTGCAGCTTGTTGTCGAAATACTGGTAGAAGGTGCCCCTGGCGATGCCTGCCTCCTTGACAATCTGGGATATGCTGGTGCCATAGAACCCCCTACTGGCGAAGGCTTTCTTCGCACAACCCACCAGGAGTTGCCTCCTGCCGTCTCTCACTCCACTATTCATCGAAAAGAAACCCTATGACCCGGGGTCTTTCGGTTCTTCTCCCCGTTATTACAGTCGTACCTCCGGTAGATTCGCCGTTGCGAACCTTGAGGCGGAATCCATGCCACAGCTTCTGGACTCCCGCAAAAGCGGGAGTGACAGCGAACGGTTCTTTCCAGCTGAAATGCGATTGCCCTGCCCTATGGCCAGCGCGGCAGATATTTTGCTTGAGTCATGGTAGAATGGGGCCTCTTCCATGTCAAAACAGTTTCCCAGGAAATGGCTAATTTACTGGCCTGTGCCAGATACATGTGAGTTAAGTCGCAGAAAATTGCCCTTTTGCCCATTTGGGGTGGCTGCCGGAACAGTGGAAACGGGCAGAGCCTTCTAGCTGTCACCCCTAGCCCCTTTTACTGTCATTCGGTCATTTATACTGTCACTCCGAAGCCCCTCGACTGCCGCCTCTGGCCCCTTCAACGGTCATTCCGAGGCCGCCCTCAGGTCCGCCGAAGACGGAAGGGCTCTAGGGAGTTTCATTCAAGACATTATGGCTTTGTGGGCAGGGACTTTAGATTCCTCACTCCGTTCGGAATGACGAGGCAAGGGCCGCTTCCCTCCCAGTCATTCCGGCGAAGCCTACCCTGTACTGGACCTGCCTGTCGGCAGACAGTTATGGGGGCAGGAATGACGGGAGGGGCACTTTTATGGTGTGAGACGTTAGCTGCCGGCTGCGGTTCCACGGCGCGACCCGCAGGCGGACTCCTACTCGCCGGATTGAATACCGGCGAAGAAGTCCAGCACCAGCCGGTTGAATATGTCGGGCTTCTCGAAGTAGACCGAATGGCCGGCGCCGTCCACGACCTCCAAACGGGAGCCGGGGATGAGCTTGTGGGATAGCTCCATTGCGGCGGGCGGCATTACCACGTCCTCACTCCCCACTATGAGCAGCGTGGGAACCCTCATCCCGGACAACTCCTGGGCTTTGGGGCCTTCACCGCTGGTGAAGCCGTTGGGCTCCAACTCTTTGGGCGGGTTCATAAGGTTGATTTCTCTGTAGAGGAACGCCTTCGCCGGGTCCCTGTCACGAAAGCCGGGAGATACGGCCCGCAGCATCGTATCGTCGGGGGCCTTACGGTTTACTATGACGTCCACGACGCTATCTTCCCCGATACCGCCCGTGGTGTCGCCCAGCACCAGCCCTTTGACCCTATGCGGGTACTCCAAGGCGAAGCCCAGACAGGTCAGACCCCCCATGGACTGGGCCACCAGGAAGGCCGAATCTATCCCCAGGTGGTCCAGCAAGTCCCGCAGGTCATCCACAAAGGCATCCCGCCCGGGCTCCGTGGGTGGGTTCAGGGACTGCCCGAACCCGCGATGGTCAAAGGTGACGCATCTATAGTTTCGGGAGAAAACGGGGACCTGCTGCCACCAACTCAAGTGGTTGCCGCCTCTACCGTGGGCGAATAGTACCGCAGGGCCTTCTCCGGTGCTCTCGTAGTATAGCTCAATTCCGCTAACAGGCACCTTGGGCATCGTGCAACCTCGCACAAGCTATCTGCGTTCAGCCTCCAGCAGGCTGATAGACGATGGTTGAATGCTCACGCTTACCTGGTGTTCTTCATGGTCGTGGGGTCCGTGTCCTTGAAGTAGTCGTAGTTCATGGCTATGTATTTGACCCACTGCTCCGGCACGGAGTCCTCGGCAAAGATGGCCGTCACCGGGCACACAGGCTCGCATGCGGCGCAGTCAATGCACTCATCGGGGCTGATGTAATACATGTTGTCTGCATCTCTGGTGTAGATGCAGTCCACGGGGCAGACATCCACACAGGCGGCATCCTTAACGTCCACGCAAGGCTCGGCAATTATGTAAGTCATTGGCTAATGCTCCTTCTAAGCTGGTATTTCACTAGAACCTCATCCGACCTCCAGGCCGGTTGCAAACGAATCCATTATAGCATGGCTACGGCCCCTTTCAAGAGTCGCATTCAGCCCACAATTGATTGATTCAAATATTCCTGAAGTATTATCGCCGCCGCCGTTGCGTCCACCTCTCCCTTATTCCGGGAGGGTTGACGCCCGGCTTGTCTGAGCAGCCGCTCCGCCTCTGCAGTTGAGAAACGCTCATCCGCCGTGTCCACCGTCAGTTCCGTCTTTCCACGAAGGGCCTTGAGGAAGGCACGTACCTTCCTCGCTTGGGGACCGACTTTCCCGTTCAGGGACAGTGGCAGGCCCACGACCATGCCCTCGGCCTGCCACTCCCGAGCGTGCTCCAGTACGCCGGCGATGTCTCTCTCTAGCCCCCTACGCTCTATGAACCCCAGAGGGGTTGCTATCAGTCCACTGGGGTCGCTGACGGCTAGGCCAATACGTCGCTCACCCACATCCAGGCACAGAAGTCTCAGGACCCAACCCCTTTCCGCACCACTTCCGACACTCGCTGGAGGGCCTCACCCAGCTTGTCGGCCCGCCGGCCGCCGGCCTGGGCTATCTCGGGCCGCCCTCCGCCACCGCCCTCCACCACGCTGGCCGTCTCCTTGGCGATATTGCCCGCGTGAAGCCCCCTGAGCACCAGGTCGGGAGTGACCATGGCGATAATTGTGGGTCGGTCGTTGTGCACTGCGGCCAGCACTATTACCCCGCTGGAGAGCCTGGCCTTGAGCCAGTCACCCATCTCCCTCATAGCGTCTGCACTGCCGGCCGAGGTCTGGACTGCCAACACCTTCATTCCCTCCACGTCCTGCACCCTGGACAGAAGCTCTTGGGCCTCCCTTCTCAGGCTCTCTCGCTCCAGGGCAGCCACCCGCTTCCTGAGTTGGTCCGACTCCCTGATAAAGCTATCCAGACGCTCCTCCAAGTCGCCCAGGGGAGTCTGGAGCTTGTTAGATATGGACTCCAGCATGGACGTGCGCTCCGCGAAAAGCTCCTCGGCAGCCCGTCCGGTGACGGCCTCGATGCGCCTCATCCCTCCGCCTATACCGGACTCGCCCAGTACGAAGAGGGGGCCAATCTGGCCCGTAGATATAACATGGGTGCCACCGCACACCTCCAGGCTGAACCTGTCTCCACCCGCCGTAGGCTGGTCGGACATCTCCACCACCCGCACCACGTCTCCGTACCGGTCTCCGAAGAAGGCCAGAGCGCCCTCCTGCACGGCCCGGGTGAAGCTGGACTCCCGGGTGCTCACCGTCAGGTTGTCCCGTACCTTCCGGCTCACCAACCCCTGTACGTCCATAAGCTCGTCCCTGGAGAGGGAGCTGATGTGGCTGTAGTCGAAGCGCAGCCTGTCCGGGGTCACCAGAGACCCCGCCTGGCGTACGTGGGGGCCAAGCACCTGGCGCAGGGCTGCGTGGAGCATGTGGGTGCCGCTGTGGTTGCGGGCGGTGTCCATGCGTCTCATGGAGTCAACGCGAGCTTCCACCGTCTCCCCCAAAGATATGTCACCCTCCTCGACTATCCCCCTGTGTACTATGAGGCCGGCGACGGGGCTTTGGCTGTCTTCAACCCGGACCCTGCCGTTGGGGCCGGTAATGACCCCGGCGTCCCCCACTTGGCCGCCGCCCTCGGCGTAGAAGGGCGTCCCCCTGAGCACCACTTCTACCTTCTGCCCCTTGGCGGCATGGCCGGTTGGCGTGTCTTCCACCAGAAGCGCAGCCACTACCGATTCCCGGGCAAGACTCTCGTAGCCCACGAACTCGATGCCGCCCACGCCCAAGTTCTCGTAGGTGGGTAACACCTCCATAGCGCCGGTGAAGGCGTGGGCTGCCCTGGCACGCTCCCTCTGGGCCTCCATCTCCGCCTCAAAGCCCTCCATGTCTACGGTCAGGCCGTGCTCCCGGGCTATCTCTGCGGTAAGCTCCGGCGGGAAGCCGTAAGTATCGTAGAGGATGAATGTGTCCCTCCCTGGTACGCATGCCGCCGTTTGTCCTTGAGGCGCTTCAGCTTCCAGCGAGGCCAGCAAGTCCTCCAGGATGCCTATACCCCGCTCAAAGGTCTGGCTGAACCTGTCCTCCTCAAGCCCCACCACCCGCATGATGAAGTCCCGGTTGGTGGAAAGCTCCGGATAGACGTGCTGGAAGCGCCGGATTGCAGACTCGGCTACCTCGGTAAAGAAAGGCTCCTCCAGCCCCAGCCTGCGCCCGTAGCGAATAGCCCGCCGGATGATGCGGCGCAGTACGTAGCCCCGGCCCTCGTTCCCCGGCACCACGCCGTCGGCAATGAGAAAGGCCACTGCCCTGCTGTGCTCGGCCACCACCCGCAGGGCGTAGTCGGTGTCCCTGTCAGCCCCGTAGGTCTTGCCGGTTAGCTGGCACACTTCCTGTATGATGGGCCAGAAGAGGTCCGTCTCGTAGAGATTTCTCTTGTCCTGGAGTATGGCGGCAGCCCGCTCCAGTCCCATGCCCGTGTCTATGCTGGGAGCGGGCAGGGGCGTCCGGTTGCGCTCCTGGTCCTGGTAGAGCTGCATGAACACCAGGTTCCATAGCTCGACGAACCGCTCGCAGTCGTGGTTGGGGTGGCATTCGGGGCTGCCGCAGCCGTACTCCACGCCGCCGTCGTAGTGTATCTCACTGCAGGGGCCGCATGGCCCCTCGTTGCCCGCCGGACCCCACCAGTTGTCCTTGTCGCCGTAGCGGTAGATGCGCTCCGGGGGCACCCCTATGTCCTGGTTCCAATGCCGGAAGGCCTCTTCATCGTCCAGGTATATGGTCACGTAAAGGCGCTCCGGGGATAGCTTGAAATGCTGGGTCACGAACTCCCAGGACCAGGCGATGGCTTCCTTCTTGAAGTAGTCCCCTATGCTGAAGTTGCCCAGCATCTCGAAAAAGGTCAGATGCTTGTGGTCGCCCACCTCATCCACGTCGGTGGTGCGGAAGCTCTTCTGGGAGGAAGTGAGGCGTTGGCTGGGCGGCGTGGACTCTCCCATGAAGAAAGGCTTGAAAGGGACCATGCCTGCGCTGGTGAAGAGCAGCGTGGGGTCACCGGCAGGAACCAGGGATGAACTGGGCATCACCGTGTGCCCTCTGCTCCGGAAGAACTCCAGGAAGGTCTGTCTTATCAGGTCTCCGTTCATATTGTCCCCTTACTTCTCTCGGAGGGTGATTCTTCTGACACCCTTCATCCCAGCCTTCTCCCACAAGGGGGAAGGGGCCATATAAACATCCCCTCGGCCGTCAGGTCCGTCTCCGGACAGTGTAAATATATAATATGGCTGACCTCTAGTCCATCATGGGACGGACATTCGCTATTTGTGTTGGTAATGCCGGATGTGAATACCAAAACGTTCTGAGAATACCAAGGGACGGGTCCCATGAGAGTCTATCATGCCCATCTCCCCTGGCAGGAGAGGGCTGGGGTGAGGGGGAGGATCCCTCGTTTCTACCCTCATTCCGGCGGCGGCTGGAACCCATCATCCCGCTTTCGCAGACCTTTACATAACTAGCGAAGAAGCCCCTGGTCTTGTCATTACTATGAAAACAGGGATCTCACCACCTTGTACGATATAGTCTCCCCAAGGCCATAACGACTCCGAGCGCCCTGTCCGTCTTTACAAGCAGCTTTAACTGTCACCCCGAGTGTCCCATTGTCACCCCCAGCCCGCCGAAGGCGGACGAGGGGTCTAAAATCCTTGCAACCAGAAACGTTTTGGTCATTGGGCACTTTAGATTCCTTCCGCCTCCGGCAGCCCGCAGTCGGACTCAGAATGACATTTCAAGCAGCCTGGGTTGCGCATCCTTAGCGTCGGCACGCCCTGGATTACTCGCAATGGCAACGAAGGGAGCCTGACGTTATCATTGACCGACTTGGGAGTTTAGCATAAAATCATTCATGGATGGTAGGCTTTCTCAAGGAGGTGGTATGCACTCGAGTCTCATCAGCAAGATAGAGAAGTCTCGGACCTATGCCGAGGAAAAGGAGAGGGTGACCTTTAACACCTTCAGTACCAGCTTCCGCGGCAACCATAATAGCTACGACGTAAGCTATGATGGAGAAAGTTGGCATTGCTCCTGCCCCTTCTTCGCGACCCGAGCTCTGTGCAGCCACACCATGGCCCTCCAGCGTATTCTTGAGGATATGCTACCCAAAGAAGCGAAGATCGAAGGCCTGTAGAGCGTAATACATTACTATCAACATCCTGCGAGCGGGTGTAACTCAGTGGTAGAGTGTTTGCTTCCCAAGCAAAAAGTCGTGGGTTCGAATCCCATCACCCGCTCCACATCATCGTCCCAATCCGGTTTTATATCGGCCGACCCTACCCCGTCTCCCTATGTTGGACACTGACGACCAGATGGGCAAACTATCTGAGTGGGCCACAATCCCCTGAGGAGTTCCGTTCCAGTGCCTTACTAAACTGAGACCACCACCCACGTCTGACGGGGGCGAGACGTTGTGGCAAAATCGACTATA
>JAGWBG010000047.1:0-8180 GCA_021296015.1 Dehalococcoidia bacterium
TAACCGGAGGCCTTCTGGTATTTGGTGTTCCTCCACTCTTAGCCGTGGGCACAGGCCTCACGCTGATAATGGGTTCCTCTATAATCAACACCCTGAAGCATGGCAAGGAGGGGAACGTGGACTTCCGGCTCGGTGCCCTTATGGTCGTGGGGACCATACCGGCCGTGGTTCTTGCCGAAAGGGTGAACTCCCAGTTCGAGGCGTGGGGCGTGGCAGGCCCGGTTATCCGCTATGTCTACGTGGTATTTCTGGCAACTTTAGTGTCGTTTATCCTCTATGACTACTGGAAAACACGCAGGCGGGCAGGTACTCAAGAGGACCAGGTATCTACGGCCAGCCGGGCTCGAAGTGTACAATCGCTGAAAATTCCTCCCCATTCCATAGGGATACCGGGACTTGTATCGTTGCCTACCTACGTGTCGCTGCCCACGTCGAACATCCAGGGCATCTCAATATGGGTTCCCATAGGTGTGGGCTTTGGCGTTGGGTTCATGGCCGGGTTGCTGGGTGCGGGAGGTGGGTTCATTCTCATGCCAATCCTCATCTTCGTGTTGGGCATCCCCACAGTCGTCGCCGTGGGCACCGACCTGTTCCAGGTTGTCATTACCGGCTCCGTCGGAACCCTGATATACTCCCTTTCCAACAACGTTGACTTGCTCATGGCGGTAATCATGCTGGCCACGGCGTCCATAGGTTCGCAGCTTGGAGTTGTAGCTACAAGGTACGTGGAGGCATCGAGTATTCGGTCTCTCTACGGCGTTACCGTGCTCGGCGGATGTGTAGCCGTCGCTCTGAAGCAGGTATCCGAAAGCTCTGGCACGGAGTTTTTTGCCACCTTAGCGTCTATATTGCTTCTAGGCGTAGCCGGCCTCATCTGTGTAATAATTGCCACAATGATGATGATAAAGGCCAGGAACCGGGAGACCACACCGACGCACGCAAGCGGAGACGATACGGGCTAGAAGCTGTCTCAGCCTGCAGGGGAGGGTCTTTTGGCTGTGGCACACCGGGGACTTATGAAATAATATGAGGTAAGCTGTAGACACGAATAACCTGATGAAAGGGGGAACCCCGATTGCCTAGCTACGTTCTTCTCCTCAACTACACTGATGAAGGTATGAGCAACATCAAGTATTTGTCTCAACACGTAAGCGCACTTCGGCAGGCTGTGGAGGCCGCGGGAGGACACATGCCGCACATATCTCTTACTATGGGCCAGTATGATCTGATAGCTATCATAGAGGCCCCCAGCGACCAGGCCTGTGTTTCCATATCCCTGGGCCTGAGCAGTCTGGGCAACTTCCGAAGCACAACCCTAAAGGCGTTTACCGAAGACGAGCTTATTAATATTGTAGACAATATCCCGTCCCTGGATGATGCCTTCTCCCGAATTCTTGGGGGGTTCCGAAGCCCGCCCCCCGGAGATTAAATCCGGAGGGGCGGCCTACCCCGCTAACAGGCTGAGCACCGTTTGCTCCACTATCTCGGTAGGTACGTCCCTTCTTACTACGGCCCTTCCCACGTCCTCCAGTAGCACCCACCTGATGGAGCCTCGCTCAGTCTTTTTGTCCAGGGACATGGCCCTGAAAACCTCACCGGCCTCCACATCCGGGGCGGAAGTGGGGAGGTTGAAACGCTCCAGAAGGCGTCTCTGCCGGTTTACCGCCTCTTCGCTCATCATTCCCATGCGTTGGCTTATGAGGGCAGCGCCCATCATGCCCACCGAGACGGCCTCGCCGTGAAGGTACTGACCGTACCCGGTAGCGGCCTCTATAGCGTGACCGATTGTATGGCCGTAGTTGAGGAGTATGCGACGGCCCAGTGTCTCCCGCTCGTCTTCACTCACCACCTGAGCCTTGATTGCCATACTACGCCGGATGACCTCGGTGGAGATGTCAGGTTTCATTGCCATCAGGTCCTCAGCGTGTTCTTCGAAGATGTCAAAAAGCTCCCCATCCAAAATAAGACCGTGCTTTATGGCTTCGGCCCACCCCTCGGCCAACTCCCGCCTGCCCAGAGTGGACAGGGTGGCGACGTCAGCCAGTACCATCCTGGGTTGATAGAAGGAGCCTACCAGGTTTTTACCCTGGGACAGGTTCACAGCCACCTTGCCGCCTATGGAGGCGTCTACCATGGCCGCCATGCTGGTTGGGACCTGGACAAAGGGCATCCCCCGCACGAAAGTGGAGGCCACGAATCCGGCCAGGTCTCCCACCACACCACCACCGACCGCAATCACCGCGTGGCCCCTTTCAGCCCGTCTCTCCGCAAGCCAGTTGTATATTGCCTCGGCCAGTTGGAGGCTCTTGCTCTGCTCGCCCGAGGGAGCTATAAAACAGTGGGCCTCGATATTGCTCCTGTGGAGGGAGTGTTGTGCCTGTCGCCCATAGGAAGGGAAGACCCGGTCGTCGCTGATGATGTACACGGGCCCCACGATTCCCAGGTGAGGGAGATGGTCTCCAATCTTGTCCAGAAGGCCCAAACCAACCAGTATCGGATAGCTGCCACCGGAATGGGTCACAACCGCAGCCAGGTCCTTGTCCTGCATGAGTTCTCCTCCTAGATTGCCCCTAAGACTCGGAACGGCCTCAATATCTCCTCTGCTACCTGCTCCACCGTAAGGTTATCTGTAGCTACCGCGCGGTGGGCTGCCGAGTAGTATTCCCGGCGCTGGGACTTCAGGGCCTTGATACGCTCCAGAGGTTCAGGCCCCGACAGAAGGGGGCGGACCGTCAGGGGGTTCGAGTCATTGACTACCAGGCGACCGTATATAGTCTCCGGCATGGCGTCAAGGCACACAACATAACCTCGGCTCAGCATAAGCTCCCTGTTCTCCTGGTCAACGGGCGCGCCGCCACCGGTGGAGATTACCCTGTGGTCTGTGGAGCAAGCATCGCTGAGGGCACCCTTCTCCAGCACCCGGAAAGCAGGCTCCCCGTCCTCGGCGAAGATGCGCTGGACGGACTTGCCAACCTTTCCCTCTATTTCTCCATCCGTGTCAATGAAATCCCATCCCAGAAGACGGGCTACCTCCTGCCCGACCAGGGTCTTGCCCGTGCCGGAGAAGCCCACGAGTATGATGTTGTCAGGCACATTCATTTCGATTTGATGCTCCGCCCTACATTCACCTGCCCATGCCGAAGATGGATTTCCGGGGGCCTACGGTCTTCAGGTATCCCTCGTAGTTCCGGCGGGTCTCCTCTATGCTATCGCCGCCGAACTTCTCCATAAAGGCATCGGCCAGTACCTGGGCTACCACCGCCTCGCCGATTACTCCGGCCGGGGGGACTTGGCATACATCAGAGCGTTCATAGTGGGCCTGCACCAGCTCTCCCGTATCCAGGTCAACGGAGGGCAAGGGATTGACCAGCGTGGAGATGGGCTTGATAGCAAACCGGGCCACCAGAGGCATACCGTTGGTCATGCCGCCCTCGGTGCCGCCGGAGCGGTTGGTATCTCGTTGCCAGGGGCGTGATGGGTCGTCCACAGGGGCGATGATGTCGTGTACCTGGGAGCCTCTGAGATTGACCGATTCCCACCCCTCTCCAATGGAAGCGGCCTTGACGGCGTTGATGGACATGAGGGACTGGGCTATGCGTCCGTCTATCTTCCGGTCCCAGTGGACGTGGGAGCCTAACCCGATTGGGACACCGGTCGCTACCACTTCCACAATTCCCCCTACCGTATCGCCGGCCTCTTTGGCCTCGTCTATTGCAGCCATCATTCGACCTGCCATCTCAGGGTCGGCACACCGCACCGGAGACTCCTCCACCTGCTGCCAGTCAATTGGCCCATCTATACTGGCCCAGTTGCCCCCAATAGCTATTGAGTGGCTATGCAGTTCCATACCGAACTCCTCCAGGAGCCTCAATGACACGGACCCGGCTGCAACCCTGGCCGCCGTCTCCCGGGCGCTGGCACGTTCCAGAACGTTTCGCACGTCATGGAAGCCGTACTTCATCGTGCCCGCCAGGTCTGCGTGGCCGGGACGCAGGCGGGTCACCCGCTTTACCTCTGCCTCAACCGGCCCGACGCTCATAGGCTCCTGCCAGTTGACCCAGTCCTTGTTCTCTATGGTCATGCCTATGGGACTTCCTAGGGTAAGGCCGTGACGCACACCGGATATGATATGGGCCCTGTCCTGCTCAATGAGCATCCTGCCGCCACGCCCGTAACCGCGCTGGCGTCGGGCAAGCTGGGCACCGATATAGTCCTCGGTCAGTGGCAGTGCAGCGGGAATCCCCTCCACAATAATCACCAACCCCTGTCCGTGGGACTCGCCGGCTGTCAAGAAACGGACCATGTTATCCTCCTCACGATGTAGAGGGCATTTAGTTACATAACCTCATGGCAAGGCTGCTTTCGCCGCCTTCAGCATCACCTCCACCGGCGCCGATTTGCCGGTCCAGAACTCAAAGGAAGCTGCCCCCTGGTAGACCAGCATGGGCAGACCTCCCAGGGTGGCCGCACCGGACCTGGCCGCCTCTAGCAGTAAAGGCGTCTCAGGAGGATTATACACCAGGTCGTAGACCAGGGCACCGGACGGTATGAGTTGGGCCGGAATTGGGCTTCTCTTCTCGTCGGAACCGTGTTTCATCCCTATGGTCGTGCAGTTGACCAGCAGATTGCAAGCAGTCGCAGCACGGACAAAGGCATCTTCGGAGGGAGCTAGAGGTATTGCCTCAACCCGGGGGCCGTGCTCGCCTATCAGTTCGGCGAGGCCCTGAGCGCGCCGGAGGGTGCGGTTGGCTATCGTTATTCTGGCCGCTCCCCGCCGGGCCAGGGCCAGGGCCACCGCCTTTGCCGAGCCTCCTGCGCCCATGATTAACACGCTGCGGCCCTCTGGTGAGAAGTGGCCGTGGTCCTCCAGCGCTCTGAGGAAACCGGACCCGTCGGTGTTGTGTCCAACGAGCTTTCCGCCCTCGTTGACCACGGTATTAACCGCGCCGGCCGTCGCTGCCCACTCGTCAATCCGGTCCAGGTGAGACATCACCGCCTCTTTGTGGGGTACGGTGACGTTGATGCCCAGGGTGTCGGGTGAGCGCAGCCCATTGATGAATTCCGGCAGCGACTGAGGCTCCACTTCCCACGCCTGATAGGTGGCGTTCATAGAATGATAGTCCAGGGCCGCTTGCTGGAAGACCGGGGAGATGGAGTGCCTTATGGGATAACCGATGATGCCTACAAATTTGCTCATGTCTTGTTAATTATAAGAAGCGCTACTACCCCGACCTCAGGAGGCCTGTTATCTCAGTCACGTCTTCCACATTTTCCAGATCCCGGACCTTCTGGACGATGTCCTCAATACGGTCCGGCGTCAGGTGGGGAGAGGCGTATCGGCGGAACTTGTCCGCCATCTCGTCGTAAGTATAGGGGTTGGTGGGAGCGCCCTTCCAGTCGGCTACTGTGAACGTGTGTGGCATCCCTGCGAGGGTCAGCAAGACCTCGGCAGAGGGGCCGCCGCTGTCCCCAAAGCGGTCCTTATCGGTGGCAAGGTCCATCGTTCGGGCAATCTCACGGACTCGCTGGTCCCACAGGATTTCCTCGCTGTATACCAGGGGGTCGGCGATGTCCCGGCAGAGGGCCACGGCTGCGGAGAAGGGCAGGCTGTACTGTGCCCCAAGGATGCTGGTAGGCTCCCGGTCGTTGTGGCGCTCCACCATTCTCTCGGTCCCCACCACCTTTACGTGCTCAAGCCGGCTTACGTCCCACTCGTTGTCCTCTTTGAACCGGCAGATACCCTCTATGACCGGATGAGAGGAGGCATGGCAGGCATAGGCCTTTACCATCATGCCCAAGAGGAGGTAGCGCTCGCCCAGGTCTTTCACCAGGGTATCTGGATTGGGGGACGGGGAATACACCTTCAGGAAGCCCCGGTCGCCCTCCAGGACGGTAGAAGGGCCGGTGAAGCCCCGGGCCGCTAGAAGGGCGCTTTCCAAGCCCATCTGGCCGCCACGCCCCACGTGGAGGCGCTTGGTCATTGCGCCTTCCCTGGCGAACTCCATGAGACCCCCTGCATGGGACCCGGCTATGCCCAGAGCGTTCACCAGACCTTCGGAGTCCAGGCCGAGGGCCTTCCCCGCTCCCGCGGCTCCGCCGAAGGATGCGTTGGTCCCCGGGCCATGAAATCCTGCCACGTCTTCCACCGCACGGGTGGCCGCCAGCCCAACCCGGCAAGCGACCTCATACCCCAGGGCTACGGACACCAGCAACGAATTGCCGCCCAGATGGTCTCGTTCTGCTATGGCAAGAGCCGCCGGGAAAGCGGAGGCGCTTGGGTGACACGACCCCTGGACGTAGGCGTGGTCCGTCTCGAAGCTTCCAATCATCGTTCCGTTGACCAGCGCGGCACAGGATGGCGATGTAGTCATGCTGCTAGCGAATATCGAGCAGGGACCCTGTGGGGCGGTCTCCCGGGCCACCTGCGCCACCATATTTGCCCAGGGAGTGGTGGAACCGACGAAGCCGCTAGCCAGGTTATCGAGGATGTACACCTTTGTGGCGTCCACGACCGACATGGGAAGGTCTTCGTAAGTAGTCTCTGCGATGAATTCGGCCAGTCGGCGTGTCTCGTTCATAAGTCACCTTCAACTATCTGCCCAGAGCTTCGGCGGCGGCATTGGAGCCCCCAATACGACCAAAGACGGCGCCACGCATGAGTCCCGTCCCACCGGGGTAGTTATGGAAGAAGAAGTCGCCCGTTATCTCGCCGGTAGCGTAGAGGCCCGGTATGGGTATGTCCTCGGTATCCCTCACCCTCGCTTCCGTGTCTATCTTGACACCTCCGAAGGTGAAGGTAATTCCACAGGCCGCCGGGTACACCGTATATGGGGGCGAGTCTATGGCGAGGGCCCAGTTGGACTTGGGAGGATTGATGCCAACGGTCCTCTTACCGTCTTTGACCGCCGGGTCAAACGCGCCGGGCTGCACCGAAGCATTGAACTCCTTTATCGTCTGCTCCAGCGCGTCGTCAGGCACGGACATTTTCTGTGCTATCTCCCTGATGTTGTCACCGACTATGGGTGTGCCGGTGGAATAGCGTTCTTCTATCAGGTGGACCGTTTTGCTGTCAAAAATCTGGTAGGCGATGCCCCGTGGCTGGGTCAGTATTGCACGGCCCGCTTTGACGTAAGTATATGCGCCGGTGTCCTCCCCCTCGTCAATGAACCTTTTCCCCTGAATGTTCACCATGATGGAGTAGGGATAAGAAAGGCGGTTGGTCCTATCGGTGAGGCTCAGCGCCCCAACCGGGGCGGCGTTGGCGGCTATGGGCGTGGCGTGGCATCCCTGCCAGTGGCCCACCGGCATGGCCCCTATGTCCAGGGCCATGCGCAGGGTCTCCCCCGTGTTGAACCGCGTGCCTCGCACCTTCACCTGGTCCCAGCCCGGCCCCAAGTAGCGGGCACGCATCTCGGGGTTGGCCTCGAAGCCGCCGGAACCCAGAATCACCGCACCCGCAGGAACATCCTCTGCGCCGCCGGGCGTTCTTATCCTGACGCCGGTTACGTGCCCCGCATCATCCTGAAGAAAGCCAATCATCTTGGCCTGGTAGGCAATATCTATCCCGGCCTGCTGGACTGCGTTGAAGAGGTAATGTACCAGCCCCACCCCCTTGTTCTTGGCCTGTACTGCCGTACCGGGATTGAAACTCATTCGCTCGCCGGTCCTGGGTGACCATACTATGCTCCAGTCCCAGACCACACCCAGGTCCGTCATCCAGGTCATGGTGGTATATGACTGCTTGATGAGGGTCTGGGTTAACTCCCGGTTGGCCTGTCCCTCGGTCACGCGCATCAAGTCCCCAAGATAGCGGTCCTCATCATATACCCCCACGTCCACCAGGTCCCATTCGCTGGCGGTCATGTCCCTGCGCAGAGGCTTTATCTCCTCGATACCGTCATAGGCAAATCTGAAGATACCGCCGCTGAACCTGCTGTTCCCGCCTCGCTCGGACTGGGGCGCTTTCTCAAGCACCAGCACCCGTGCGCCATTCTGCCGGGCCGAGAGGGCCGCGGTCAGAGCAGCATTGCCGGCGCCGACTACGATAACGTCGTACCTGGAGTTCGTGCTTTGTCCAACCATCGTTGACTTACGACATTTAGATTATCTATATCCCTTCAGATTAGGAACGCAGACGCGAGCATTGGTTGAACATACACCTCAGATGGCGTCGAAAAAGT
>JAGWBG010000047.1:8503-12228 GCA_021296015.1 Dehalococcoidia bacterium
GCCTCATGGACCTGTTGCCGGAGCAAACTCCTTAGCTTCTGTGCCTTGTAATAGGCTTGAGCCGGTATGATGCTGCCGGTGAGGAGACCTATGCGGTTATCGTGCCCGAAATCCTGGAGGCGGTCCCTTACCCAGTCCCGATAAGTCCCGGCAGGCTCCACGTTCAGCAGCACACCGGACATTACGCTGGAATAAGCGGTGAGCGGAAGGGAAATCTCGTCCACCGACGCCCCTATTTCGCCCAGCACTGTGGTCGCCTTGACAAAGGCTTCCCTGACGTCCGTCTCCACCAGATCGTTGTTGAGCTGCTCGGCTATCACCCCTATGCGCATACCGTCTATATTGCCGTCCAGGGCGCTCCTGTAGTCCGGCACGGGAATATCCCAGGTATAGGCGTCCTTTGGGTCGTGTCCGGCAATGGCCCCAAGGGTGATGGCAGCGTCCTCCACAGTCCGGGATATGGGGCCGACCGTGTCCATGGACCAGACTCCGCTCATTACCCCGTAGCGACTTACCAGACCCCAGCTGGGCCTATGGCCCACCAGACCACACCAGGTGGCGGGGAATCTTATTGAGCCGCCGGTGTCCTCACCCAGAGAGGTAGCGCAGAGGAAGGCGGCGGTCCCGGCGCCGGAACCCCCGCTGGAGCCGCCTGCGTACATGTCCAGATTCCAGGGGTTTCGGGGTGTGCTGAACCGGTGGGTGAAACCCGTTATGGCGAACTCCGTGACGTTGGTCTTGCCCAGAAGAATGGCCCCCGCCTTCTTCAGGTTGGCCACTACGGTGGCATCCTCATCGGGGATGAAGTCTGCCAGGATGCGGGAGCCGCCTGTAGAGCGTATGCCCTTGCTCCAGAACTGGTCCTTTACGGCTACCGGTACCCCGTGCATGGGGCCGAGATAGGTCCCCTGCGAAATGGCCCGCTCAGCTTCTCTTGCATCCTGGAGGGCCTGATTGCGGCATACAGTAAGATAGGCATTGAACTTGAAGTCCAGGTCTTCAATCCGCTCAAGATAGGCTTCCGTGGCCTCCACGGGGGAGACTTCCTTCCTCTCTATCAGTCGCGAAAGCTCCGTGGCAGATAGGAATGGTATATTTACTTTGTCCATACCGACTCCTTTCCTCAATCCCTATTGTCGTTCCGAGCGCAGCCTTGTCTGCCTATGGCAGGGAGGAATTTAAGAAAGCTCTGAAAAGCGTCATTCCAGCGCAGAGCCTGCCCCGTACTTGATACGGGGCCAGGATCCGGGAATTTGGAGAGTCCGGATACTGGGCTCTCCTCGGCGAGTCTTCGACCTGCGCCAGTATGACAGGTTAACAGGTTGCCCTTTCCGACTTGTTCAGAGTTTCCCTGACTGCGTAAGTCCTATGACAGTGGGAGAACTTCTTTCTTGTGCGCCGAGGTGTACGGGGCGATACTGGAGTCATGCAAAGGCACGCCCCAACCTCCCGGCTATTGACTCGGGGGCAGGATAATAGGCAGCGGCTCGATGCTCTCCCAGCCGGGGGGATTGATTCCATCCAGGGCCTCAAGGAGGGCGTTGATGCTGTACATTACCTCTGTCAGCTCCGGGTCCTGTATGTCCAACCCTACGGCTTTACCCATAGCCCTTACTTCATCTTTAGTCAGGTCGGCCATGTTATCCTCCTTGCAGCAGCGATTACGGTATAATTGGGTTGGAATATATCCACATCATACTCTAACAAATAGGGCCTGGTGTCAAGATGGATGAACCGGAGAGAGCCAACGACAGCATTGCTGTCAAGGACTTGGTCAAGGTGTACAAGGGCGGAGTCAGGGCCGTGGATGGGGTGAGCTTCGAGGTGAAGGCGGGGGAACTCTTCGCCTTTCTGGGGCCTAACGGCGCAGGCAAAAGCACCACAATCAAGATTATCACCACCCTTCTCAAGCCCACCTCGGGCACCGCTGAAGTGCTGGGCATGGACGTAAAGATACACTCAGCGAGAGTCCGCAGCAGCATCGGCTACGCCGCCCAGGAGGTGGGGATTGACGAGAACGCTACGGGGCGGGAGAACCTGGTGTTGTATGGTCACTTCTATCGTCTGGATGGCAAGACGATTCGCCGCAGGTCAGACGAGCTTCTGGAGCTGATGGACCTGACCGAAGAGTCGGGGCGACAGGTGGCGACCTACTCCGGGGGTATGCGAAAGCGCCTTGACCTGGCCATATCAATCATTCACCAGCCCCAGGTGCTCATCCTCGACGAGCCTACCGTGGGCCTGGACCCCCAGACTCGCGGCCACATCGGTGATTACATCCGCAACCTGGTCCAGGAGTTGGGGATTACCGTCCTGTTTACTACCCATTACATGGATGAGGCGGACAAGCTGTCGGACCGCATCGCCATCATAGACCACGGCAGGATTATCACTTCGGGAACGCCACAGGAGCTTAAAGATGAGATAAGCGGCGACGTGGTGAGTCTCACCCTGACCACAGACGGAGCGTCTACGTCGGACGGCGTGCTGGACAGCAGCAGAGAGATGCTCCGGCACCAGCCTTTCGTCAGAGAGATACAGGAGATTGATGGCGACCTGAACGTATACGTGGAGAAGGGAGAGACCGACCTGCCGCGTATCCTGAGAGTCATGGATGGAAACGGTCTCACCGTACAGACCATCTCCCTTTCTCGCCCCACCCTCGATGACGTTTTTCTCAAATACACCGGGCGGACCATGCGAGATGAGGAGGGCCAGCGCACCACGTGGGCCAGGATGCAGCGAGACGTAAGGAGGAGAAAGTGAATGCTTTCTCGGATACCTGGTAGTTGTTCATGAGGCATATCAAGGTGTCCTTGCGGACTCCCATCTGGCTTTTCGTAAACCTGGTCCAACCCCTGGTGTGGCTGCTCCTCTTCAGCCGGGTATTCGAGAGAATGGTGGACTTGCCCGGGTTCACCAGCGATAGCTACCTCCAGTTCTTCGCTCCGGGGGTCATCATTATGACTGTCCTGTTCGGTTCAGCCTGGACAGGCATGAACATGATTCAGGATATGGACCTGGGTATACTGGACAAGATGCTGGCGACGCCTGTGACCCGGGTATCAATCGTGCTTGGCCAGGTTTTTGGCTCGGTCTCCACCCTGGTGGTACAGGCCTTGCTAATCTTCCTCATAGCGTGGATTATGGGCGTTGACATAGCTACCGGGTTCCCCGGCGTGCTTCTTACCGTGGTCATCGTGACCATGCTCGGCCTGGGTTTTGCAGGTTTCTCCAACGGCCTGGCTATCGTGATGAAGCCGCCGGACCCTCTGATAGCGTTCATCAGCTTCATCACCATGCCACTGAAGTTCCTTTCGTACGCCATGGTGCCCAGTGATTTGCTCCCGGGATGGATTCAGGTAGCCAAGACCTTCAATCCGGTGAGCCACTCGGTAGAGTCGGTGAGAAGCCTGGTGATAGTGGGGTACGAGTGGAACGTGATAATTCCAGACCTGCTTATCCTCGGAGGGATTGCAACTCTCATGGTGCTCTGGGCCACGTTCATGTTTCGTTTCCGCACCATTTAAGAAGGACTCAGGACACTTAGCCCTTCTTCCAGAATTGCCAACCTCGCTTTTCGGGCTTTGCCTCTCCCTCTGCGGACTGGTCGGGCACGCCTTCAGTCTGAAGGGACGGCTCGCCTGACGCGGCGGGTTGGCCTGGCCCCTCCACCGCCGGCTGAGCGGTGCCCGCCGGTGCGCCGGCCTGGGAGGACTCGTCCG
>JAGWBG010000048.1 GCA_021296015.1 Dehalococcoidia bacterium
CAAGAACGTTGGCTTAGCTGTGAAGGTACTTCTCAACTCATTGACAACAGCCTTGATGCCTTCGTATACCTGTTGCCAAGCGGTGTCTTGTTTACAGAAGTTGACGACTGGGACTCCATCTTCCGGTAGTGCCTTGAGATCATCTTTCTCCAGAAAGTCTTTCCATGCGCAATCCCGGAGAATGATCGGAATACGGAACAATAGTTGGTTGTTACTGGCGAGTTGTTTCGCATATATCCATTCTTTTGTACATTCCTCAGATGCGATGAAGTCTGGGCTAATTAGAAACACGATGATATCTGCATGATCCATGTTGGATCGTGTTTCGACGGATATTCTTCTCCCGGGTAGAATCTCTTGGTCTGACCAGTCCTTCAGCAGACCATCTCTCTTAAGCAAAGCGAGGGATTTTTCCATGAATTCCCTATGCTGACCGTCCTCGTGCGAATAACTATAGAACAACTTAACGACATGATCTGATTGTTGAATCATTACCATATGCTCCTTAATCCAGTGGGGTACACCTATCGCTTCCATAAACAACTTATGGACTTATTATTTCATTATACCTAATCTTACACCGTATATTCACGGAGGATTCATTCGGTTCTCTACACGGAAGGACAGACCTCGACCCCGCCTGGGCACAACCCCGGTAGAGAAGAGCTTTACGAAGCTGTATAATGGAATGGAGCGAAATGCAAGTGGTCATGTTCCGGAGTTTGATTTGACAGAGCAGACAATTCTGATTGTTGAGGACGAGGAGAACCTCCTCGAGGCGCTGCGGTACAACCTGGAACACGAGGGATACCGGGTTGTTACCGCCACCGACGGTGGAAAGGGTCTGGAAGCCGCCAGAGAAACCGACCCGTCCCTCATCATTCTCGATATTATGCTCCCAACCCTGGACGGCTTCGACATTTGCCGCCTCGTTCGAAGGACCAGCGACGTGCCAATTTTGATGCTGACCGCCAAGGCCGAGGAAGTGGACAAGGTGGTGGGGCTGGAGATTGGGGCCGACGACTACGTTGTCAAGCCCTTCAGTATGCGGGAGTTGCTGGCAAGGGTACGGGCAATGCTGCGCCGCCCCCGCCACAGCCGTGGGGAGGCCTCGGACACGGAGGTTATCAGAGCGGGCAGCCTGGAGCTGGACCAGACTAGCCATGCGGTCAGGCTCAAGGGACAACATCTTGACCTGAAACCACGGGAGTTTGACCTTCTCGCCCTCCTGATGGCAAACAAGGGAAGGGCCTACACGCGGCACCAGATTCTCGACCGGGTGTGGGGACAGGACTACATCGGCGATACTCGAACTGTTGACGTCCACGTCCGATGGCTTCGAGAAAAGATTGAACCCGACCCCGGCAGCCCGAAAATGATAGTCACAATTCGCGGCGTGGGTTACAAATTCCAAGCATGAGATTGCCCAGGTCTCTACAATGGCGTATCGCCCTCGCCTACACGGCCCTCATAGTGATTTCCATGGTGGCGGCGAGTATCTACATCTTCCTGTACGTGCGGGGTAGCTACATCTCCGACCTCGAAGTCCGCCTGGAGAACGAGGCCCGGCTGATAGGCCAGACGGCCGAGAGCTACTTTCAAGGCCAGCTTGACCCCGGAGACATCCAGGCGGCCAGTGAGCGGATAGGAAACCTCCTGGATGCCAGAATCTCGATTATCCGCCCGGACGGAACCGTACTGTCCGACACCTGGGACGCCTCGGCAGTCATGGAGAACCATGCAGACCGCCCCGAAGTGCGGGATGCTCTCGCTGCCGGCATAGGCCGCAGCACCCGGTTTGACAGCACGGTTGAAGAGGAGATGATGTATGCTGCCGTCCCGGTATACGTGGATGGCACTCTCGCAGGCGTAGCACGGGTCGCAGTACCCATGTCTGAAGTGCAGTCCAAAGTAGACCGTATCCTGTCTGCCCTGCTCCTGTCAGGACTCATCGTCACCCTTCTCTCCGTGGTCCTGGGGTACTTCCTGGCACGACGCACGTCTCGCTCTGTCCGGTCGGTCGCCGAAGGGGTGCGGCATATCACCCAGGGCGATTTGGAGCACCGGGTATACGCTCTATCGGGGGATGAGACCAGCGAGCTAGCCGCGGACTTCAACCGGATGGCGGCGACTCTCAAGACAACGATTCAAGAGCTGTCGGCGGAGCGCAACAAGCTGTCGGTGGTGCTGGAGGTTATGGCCGACGGGGTGGTGATGATTGGGTCCCAGGGCGACACGCAACTCCTGAATCCGGTAGCCAGGGAACTCCTTGACATAGAAAGGCTGGATTTCCAGGGGCGGAGCTTTATAGAGCTATCCAGGAACCACGAGTTGCAGCTGATGATTTCCCGGGCCTTTGAGACGCACCAACCCCAGTATGGGGAGGTCGAATTCTCCCAGCGACGGTTCCTCAGCGCCATAGCCATACCACTGGTTGATAGCAACTCCCACCCCGGCGTCCTTCTCACACTCCACGACCTGTCTCGGCTCCGACAGCTGGACACCACGCGCAGAGAGTTCATTAGCAACGTGTCCCATGAGCTTCGCAGTCCCCTGGCTTCAATCAAGGCTTCAGTGGAAACCCTGGAGAATGGCGCCCTTGGCGAACCGGAGGTTGCCCGAGATTTCATCAGGCGCATCCACGAAGATATTGGCCGCATGATTAACATGGCAGGCGACCTCCTGGAGCTATCTCGTCTGGAGAGCGGACAGGTCCCGATACACCTGTATCCCTTGGACCTGCGGCCTTTGCTGGAGGACGTGAGGACCGGCTTTGAGGGACGGGCCGTAGCCAGGGCTATCTCAATCAACGCCACGTACGATGAAGACGTTCCCCTGGCTATGGGTGATGAAGAGAAGCTGCGCCAGGCCCTGGTCAACCTCTTGGACAACGCCATCAAGTTCACACCCGACGCCGGCAGGATAACCCTGACTACCCTGGCTGACGGGGGTTTCGTAGAAGTCCGGGTGAACAATACAGGCATGGGAATTCCCCGGGAACATTTGCCCCACGTCTTTGAGCGTTTCTACAAGGTGGACCGCTCACGACACGACGGGGGCACCGGACTGGGTCTGGCTATCGTAAATCACATCGTGCAGCTTCACGGCGGTGAAGTTACGGTACAGAGCCAGGAAGGGGAGAGTGCCACTTTTAGCTTCACCCTCCCCAGAGTCCAATAGAGCCGGAGCCGCCTCACCTGCCACGCCCTGAAATGCCCTCCACGGAGGGCATTTTTCTTGTTATCTTCCCCATAACGAAGCCTTAATGTCCCCATAACGTGTCCTTAAGAATGGGTCTCCATACTTCATATTTGAAGGAACCGAAGCTTCGCTGACCCTATCGGGCACCACCTCTAAGTGAATTCTCGGGTAGGGAGCGGAGAAGGGCGGAAACAAGAATTCAAGGAGGTGCACATGATACTGGATGCCCTGGAAGACCGGAAATATTCCAAAGAGAGTCGGCCACCGTCAGAGCGGTTCACTGATTTCATCAGGAAGGTGTTAGGTGTAGCTGTACCCTGGCGGGACATCACCGTTGATTGCCCCACCTCTTGGGCGAAGTCGGAAATGGTTGAAAAGCAGATCCTCATAGAAGACCTCTACCTGACCACCGGCGCCCGCTGGTGGACGTGCCCGAGATGTCATGAGGGCGCCTGCTACAGGCACATGTGTTTCCGAGAACAGGACGCCTGGTGGTAGGCATGGGCAAAAGTGGCTTAACCTATTGTTAACGGGTCTTTAACCCCCTGTTAAAGACCCGTTAAAGTCTGCCCGTTAACCTTTTACTGACTGAAAGAAGAAAGGAGAACGATACAGTTGAAAATCACTGGCACCAAGCTCTTTAGCATCCTCGGTCTCTTCGCCGCACTTTTGATGGCGACCCTTCTGGTATCATGCGGCGGTAGCGACCCAACAGCGACTCCCACACGCACCCCTGCGTCTCCCACCTTTACTACTCCGGCAATGGAACCGACCCAGGCTATGGAAGCTACTTCCACACCGGATTCTGCTAATACAGAGAGTTCTATGGAGAGCCTGAGCGGGACCATCGCAATAGCAGGTTCCAGCACCGTGTTCCCCATAAGCGAAGCCATGGCTGAAGAGTTCAGCAAGCAGAACTCGGGAGTCCGCGTCAACGTGGCCTCCACCGGCACCGGCGCAGGCTTCCGGGCCATCTGCGCGGGAGAGGCCCAGGTATCCAACGCCTCCCGCCCCGTCAAGCAGAGTGAGCTTGACACCTGCGCCGAAAACGATATAGAACTAATAGAGATTCCGGTGGCCTTCGACGCCCTCTCCGTTGTCGTCAGCCCAAATAATGATTGGGCCGAATGCCTCTCCGTTGAAGACCTGGCCACCATCTTCGGACCCGATTCCCACGGCGTCGTCACCAACTGGAACCAGGTGAACCCGGACTTCCCAGATGTTGGACTGAGGCTCTACGGACCCACCACGGCCTCCGGCACCTTCGACTACTTCACCGAGGCCATCATGGGTGAGGGCGGCGCCCACAGGGGAGACATGGACTTGGCCACCGAGGACGACCCCCTCATCGCGCAGGGTGTCAACGGGACGCGGGGTGGCATCGGCTACTTCGGTCTGGCTTACCTGGCCCAGTACAGCAGCCTGGTCAATGCCGTGTCCGTGGAAAACCCACAGACCGGCGAGTGTGTCCAGCCCTCCAGCGAGGCAGTGGAGTCCGGCACCTATCAGCCCCTGGCACGGCCCATCTTCATCTACGTGCGGGCCGATCTGCTGGACGAGAACCCGGAGGTAGAGGCTTTCGTGGAGTTCTACATGGAAGAGGCCACTGCCCTGGTGCCCGAGGTAGGGTACGTAGCCCTGCCGCAGGAGGCCTATGACTGGAATCTGGGCCGTCTTGCCAGCCGCACCACCGGGTCGGTGTTCAAGGACGTTGCTCCCGGTACACCCCTTAACACGGTCCTGGATAGGTTACAGTAGTGTCGCGAGCAGATTCCATACACTCACACTCGAACAGGAGGCGTCTCCAGCGTGTAGCGCGGGAGGCGCCCTTTATGCTAATCCTTTTCCTCTGTGCCCTTCTGTCCATCGTGACCACGGTGGGAATAGTCCTGATTCTCCTCACAGAGGCGGTGCCCTTTTTCAACGAAGTCTCAATCCTGAAGTTCCTGTCGGGAAAGGAATGGGCGCCCCTGTTCTCAATCAAGAGTTTCGGGGTGCTCCCCCTCCTCTCCGCAACCGCGTTTATCGCGGGCATGGCCCTGTTGGTGGCCTTTCCGATCGGGCTGTTAACCGCCATATATCTCAGTGAGTATGCACCCGGGCCGGTACGCGCAACGGTAAAGCCTACGTTGGAGGTCCTGGCGGGCATCCCAACGGTGGTCTACGGGTTCTTCGCCATAACCTTCATCAGCCCTGTAATCATACGACCTCTGTTCCAGACCGAGTCCATCTTCAACGCCATCAGCGCCGCCACTGCCATGGGAGTGATGCTCATACCCATGGTGGTATCTCTGAGCGATGATGCCATGCGGGCGGTCCCCTCCAATCTGAGAGAGGGTGCTCACGCCCTGGGAGCCAATCGTTTCCAGGTGTCCGTCAGAGTTGTGGTCCCCGCAGCCCTGTCCGGTATCGTTGCCGCCGGTCTGCTGGCGCTGGCCAGGGCCGTGGGCGAGACCATGATTGTCACGATTGCCGCCGGCGGCATACCAAATCTCTCCTACAACCCCTTCGATGCCATGCAAACCATGACGGCCTTTATCATGGAAGTGGCGATGGGAGATACACCCCGGGGGACCGTTGAATACGAAAGCATCTTCGCCGTTGGCCTGATGCTATTTGTATCTACCCTGGTTATAAACCTGCTGGCCCAAGCCCTGCTCGCCAAGTTCAGAGAGGTGTACGAATGACATCCATACCCTTCAGGGGCCGCAAGGCATCACGGAACAGGCAGTTCCGGAAGGCCACATCAGGCGGATTCGTAGCCCTGGGCATTATGGCAACCGCCTTCGGAGTATTCGCCGTAGGTCTGCTCCTCTACAGCGTTGCCAACGACGGGATTGGGGTCTTTGACTGGGATTTCCTCACCAGCTTCCCTTCCCGTATCCCGGAGGAAGCAGGCATCAAGTCGGCCTTGATGGGGACCTTGTGGGTCATGGGGTTTACTACGCTGTTTGCGGTGCCGGTTGGCATCGGGGCTGCCATCTACCTGGAGGAATTCGCCGGCAAGAACCTCTTCACCAAGATTATCGAGAGTAACATCAACAACCTGGCAGGTGTCCCCTCGGTGGTGTATGGGCTTCTGGGACTGGCATTTTTCGTCTACTGGGCCAACCTTGGCCCCAGCATCATCGCAGGTTCCCTCACCCTGGCACTCCTGATTCTTCCCATCATCATCGTAGCCGCCAGAGAGGGGTTGCGGGCGGTCCCCCCGTCAATCCGGGAAGCGGCCATAGCGTTGGGGGCCACAAAGTGGCAGTCCGTAAGATTTCAAGTGCTTCCCGTGGCCATGCCTTCGGTCTTGACGGGCGTCATTCTCGCTCTGGCCAGGGCAATAGGTGAAACCGCACCGCTAATCGCAATAGGCGCTTTCACCTCAGTCTTTTTTATCCCCACCAGCCCCACCGATGCCTTTACCGTTATTCCCATACAGGTGTACAGCTGGATTACACGCCCGTTGCCGGGATACCAGGAGGACGCAGCGGCGGGAATGATTGTTCTCCTGATAGTGCTCCTGTCCATGAGCAGCATAGCAGTTGCATTGCGACACGTGTTTGCGAGGAGGAGAATGTGGTGATTAGTCAGCTTCCGAATCTGAAAGAGATGTTCAAGCCCAGTCATAGCCGTGGTGTCAACGCCCGCCACGTCGTTACCGAGCCGGAGCAGTCCGCCGGCACAGACAACGTAATTGAAGTGGAGCACCTCAACGCATTGTATGGAGACCATCTGGCTCTCAGAGACATCAACCTGCCAATATCACACAAAGGGGTCACCGCCGTCATCGGACCGTCGGGGTGCGGGAAGAGCACCCTGGTGCGATGCTTGAACCGGATGCACGAAATGGCAGGGGGACGAGTAGAGGGCCGGGTTCTGTTTGAAGGAGAAGACATCTATCACCGTGGCGTGGACGCGGTGGAGCTACGTAGTCGCATCGGCATGGTTTTCCAGAAACCGAACCCCTTCCCCAAGTCCATTTTCGAGAACGTGGCCTTCGGACTGCGCATCAACGGGCGCCGGGGGTCATTGATGGATACTATAGAGCGAAGCCTGCGCCGGGCGGCGCTGTGGGACGAAGTAAAGGACCGGCTTAACAAGAACGCCCTTGCCCTCTCGGGGGGGCAGCAGCAGCGCCTTTGCATCGCAAGGGCTTTGGCTGTAGAGCCTGAGCTGATACTCATGGATGAGCCTTGCTCCGCATTGGACCCTATGGCTACCCTGGCCATTGAGGAACTCATACGCTCACTGGCACAGGAATATACAATAATCATCGTCACCCATAATATGCAGCAGGCAGCCAGGGTCTCGGACGAGACCGCTTTCTTGACCATGGACACCGACAGGGCGGGTTATCTGGTAGAGCACGGGCAAACTCGCCAGATATTCACCAACCCGTCTGACAAGCGTACCGAAGACTACATCACAGGGAGATTCGGCTGATGGACACTCGGATGCAGGCGAGAGCCGGCTTTGACCGGGAGCTACAACGGCTCCAGGATGAGGTGCTGGTGATGGGTAGCATGGTGGAGAACTCTATCTACAGGGCCCTCGATTCTCTGAAACATAGGGACATGGAGGTCGCCAGACGCGTGGTCGAAGAGGACGACGACATTGACAGAAAGCGATTTGAAATCGAGGACCGCTGCATAGACCTGATAGCTACCCAGCAGCCCATGGCCGGCGACCTGCGTATCCTGGTGACCATGCTGCACGTCATCGTCGAGTTGGAGCGGATGGGAGACTATGCCGAGGGCATTGCCAAAATCAGCCTGATGATGGGCAACGATGCGCCTCTAAAGCCCCTCATAGACATCCCCCGCATGGCCGACAAGGCCACTCACATGCTGAGGTGCAGCCTGGATGCGCTGGTCAAACGAGACACGGCCATTGCCAATCAGGTATGCGACGATGATGACGAGGTGGATGCCCTCTACGACCAAGTGT
>JAGWBG010000049.1 GCA_021296015.1 Dehalococcoidia bacterium
AGGATCAAGCAAGTGGTAGAGCAGCAGACCGGTCTAACGGTCCTCAAGCTGCATGTCGTCCGAATCAAGTACGAAAGAAGCGACGACACTCGTCTAATACGCTCTTAGGGTGAATGATGAGCGATCCAAAGGCCCGGGGAATAATCATTGGCTTGGCAATAGGTATCGTTTTGGTCTGGCTTGGGGTGTGGCAAGCCGCGGTTGTAGGTGCATTCGCCCTTGTCGGCTGGCTTATCGGCAAGTATATAAGCCGCGAGATCCCCATGCTGGACATCGTCCTTCAGCGGTTCTTCTCTCGTAGGATTGATGGCCCCAGAGACTGACGACCCCTCACTGTCACTTCTATCAGTTACACCTCACTTCAAGTGGACCTGTTTCATCCATTGAAATATACCCTGGCTAACCATGGGAGCCATACCTCGCGGCATTAAGCCGCAATGTTTGCATGAGAATTGATCGAGGGAGACGGAGTATGAGTTCACCTAAATCCGATTCAGTGCAGACCATCTCTCCATCCGAGTTGGAAGAGATCGTCGTTGAAGTCAAGAAGCTGATTAAGGATGGCGACGAACACTCAGCATGGGAGCGGGTCCGTGACCTACATCCGGCCGACGTCTGGACAATCGTAGCAGCATTACCCCGGAAAAGCAGAAATACCCTCGTCCAGGTCATGTCAGCTGATACAGCCGCTTGGATGCTACGTCAAATGAACCCAGTTGAGGCCAGTAGAGTTGCGGCTCGCCTCGGCTCCCGGTTGCTTTCCTTTATGCTGGACCAGGCCCCTCCCCGGAAGGCCTTGGAGACGTTGGAGCGACTTCCCACACCTCTGGCCCGGGAAGTTGCCGAATCGTTAGAAGTCCCTCTGGAAGACAAAGGGCTCCTTGTCCAAGCCCACGACACAGCCGGCGCCCTGATGGTTATCGAATTCCCGTCGGTCACCATTGACGATCGGTCTGAAGCAGCCTTCGACAGGCTTCGAGACCTCAAAGAAACCCGATATAAGTTTACCCATGTCTTTGTAGTGGACGATGACAACAGGCTCGCAGGCCAGGTGAGTATCGTTGACCTGGCTTTGGCACGAATTGAAACTCCCATTCGAGAGCTAATTACACCCATTCTAGGTGAGGTAGAAGCCGAGACTCCGGCGGCGGAATGCGCTCGGCTTCGCCGCCACTATAACCTCACACAGCTGCCGGTGGTTGAAAATGGTCAGTTAATAGGTGTCATTCCAGCTGAATTCTTGTTAACCGCCGTCGTCGAGGAAGACACGAGGCAAATGTTGCGGGTTGCCAGTGCATCCAGAGAAACAGCCGATGGTCCGCTATCTGCGTCGATTCGTGCCCGGCTCCCCTGGCTAACGGTAAATTTGGGCACCACGTTTCTCGCCGCAGCTACTATAGCCCTTTTCGAGTCGACCTTGGTACAGGTCGTGGCCCTCGTAACCTTCTTACCGGTTGTCACTGGACAAGGGGGTATAGGGGGTACTCAGACTCTCACTCTTATTGTTCGTAGCATTGCCATGGGAGAACTCGCTGGAGTAGAAGCTCGGCGTCTTCTAACCAGGGAGGCGCTTCTAGGTCTTCTTCACGGCCTTTGGTTGGGCCTACTGGTCGCGATAATCGCGACGATTTGGAAGCAGAACTTGGGACTCGCTCTGGTCCTGGGCGTTGCCACGGTCGGCAGCATGGTCATCGCCGGTTCTGTTGGTGCGGGAGTGCCCCTGTTTCTGCGGCGAATCGGTGTGGACCCAGCCGTTGCCTCTGCAATTATCATCACTACATTCACAGACGTTTTTGGCTTGTTGCTGCTCCTTGGTATATCAAGCGCCCTCGTTAGCCTAATCGTATAGATCCGTGGAATGTTTTCACTACTCCGTCCAGCCCCGACCCTCACAGAAAAAGAGGTGCAGTCCAGCCTTCGCCCAATGGTCTGGAAAGGCATGGGTTCCACTGTGCTGTTCAGCCTTGGAAGCGGTGTCTTCATGGCTACCTATGCGTTAGCTCTGGGCACCAGTAACTGCCAGTGCCCCTAGGGATGCCCCCGCTTATGCCGCCCGGCAACCGCTTGGGGTAACAATTAAATAAAATGCCCTGCACCCTCAAGCACCGCTATTGACAGGGTGAATCCACTACCATAAACTTCCCTCATAGAACTCAAGTCGCTTGCCATTTTTGACCACCACTCGTTTATTCCGCGCTCCCAGCTAAACGCCGCCTATGAGTGAGAAGAAACGCATCCCGGTTGTGCCATCACGCCTCAAACTCCTCAACGAGGAGGGTACAGAGGGCGTGTTACTTGGGGTACGATGCCGCCGTTGCGGAGAGCATTTCTTCGGCAGTGTAGTCTTTTGCCAGAACTGCACGTCCGGTGACCTGGGACCCGTGGAGTTGAGCAATCACGGGACTCTCTACAGCTACACCATCGTTAGAAGGCCCCCCGACGGCTGGAGGGGAAACGTTCCCTACATTCTGGGGCAAGTGGAGCTTCCCGAAGGCCCCCACGTCCTATCCGAAGTTGTAGACTGCCCCTTGGAGGGTCTAAAGGTGGGAATGGCGCTGGAGCTAGCCCTTCTAGTCGGCGGTGAAGACGCGGAGGGCAATGAGATAGTGGTCTACAAGTGGAGGCAGGCGAAACCGTAGGCGCGCACCGCACCGCCGTGCTCCGCTATCTATATGGGGCTCAAAAGGAGGGGGAATGGCCGTGAAGCCGCAGAGGGAAGTCGTTGTCCTTGGGGTGGGGCTGCACCCTTTTGGCAGGTTCCCTGAGAAGGACCTTACCCAGCTAGCACAGCAGGCCGTCGTGGAGGCCCTTAAAGACGCCTCCGTCGGTTGGAACACCGTTCAGATTGCCTATTTCGGACACGTCTACTACCAGGGGATGTCCCTGGGCGAGGCCACCCTTCGCGGATTGGGACTTACAGGCATACCCATCGTCAACGTGGAAAACGCTTGCTCAAGCGGCTCCACCGCCTTCTGGCAAGCCTACTGGGGCATCGCCACCGGTCTTTATGACCTGGCGTTGGCCTTTGGGGCCGAGAAGGTACCGAAGGGACCCGTCGCAGTGACGGCCGAGGACAGCCCCGAGAGACTCATAGGAGCCGACCACATGATGGCGGGCTACGCCCTGAGGGCTCGCCGCTACATGGAGGAGTACAACGCTCCTTCAGAGGCCCTAGCTCAGGTATCGGTAAAAGCCCATGATAACGCAGCCCTCAACCCCTACGCCCAGTACAACAAGACCTTCACTCTCGCCGAGGTACTGGAGTCCCGCCCAATCGCAGACCCTCTCACCCTCTACCAGTGCTGCCCAACCAGCGAGGGAGGCTCGGCGGCTGTGCTCTGTGCCAGGGACGCCATAAAGAACTTCGCACCGGACAACGGCCGCCACGTCACCGTTGCAGCCGCAGCGTTGGCTACGGGAACCTACAGCGTTCGGGGCGCGGACCATCCGGCCCTGAACCCCTACCGTAAGGAAGCGTCGGATCAGGCCTATGAAATGTCGGAGCTAGGCCCCGAGGACGTGGATATTGTGCAGGTGCACGATGCCGCCACCATAGGAGAGGTACAGCAGTTGGAGGCCCTCGGCATAGTGCCCAGGGGCGAAGGCTGGGTCGCCACCCAGACGGGGCGTACCCGGATTAGCGGCGACATCCCCACCAACACCGACGGAGGCCTGCTCGCCATGGGTCATCCCTTCGGGGCCTCGGGGATTCGGATGATACACGAGATTGTCACCCAGCTGCGGGGCGAGGCCGGTCCCCGCCAGGTGAAAGACCCGAAGGTGGGCCTTGCCCACTGCTCAGGCGCCGGCGACGTGACCACTATTCATATCTTGAAGAAGTGAGGAGATACCGCTATGACATTTCGACTCCCGACGCCGGATGACCTTCGCAGATTGGCCGCAGCCAACCATTTCGAACTGAGCGACGACGAGATGGCAGGTTTTCAAACCCTGATACCCGGGTTTTTGTCTTCCTACGAGTCCCTGGAGCACATTCCGATGCCCCAAGAGCCTCTCAAGTACCCCGACCGCGACCCGGGGCAACGGCCCTCACGACAGGATGACCCCTTCAACGCCATCTTGCGCCAGTGCAGACTGAAGGGTAGCTCTTCCGGAAAGCTGGCCGGCAAGAGATTCGGGTTGAAGAACAACATCTGCATAGCCGGTATGCCCATGACCTGCGGCTCGCTGCTGCTGGACGGCTACATTCCGGAGACCGATGCTACCATCGTCACGTGGCTACTGGACGCTGGGGCCGAGGTCGTCGCAACCCTCAACCTGGACAACTTCGCCTTCTCCGGCGCGGGGGATACCAGCGCCTACGGGCCTGTCCTGAACCCCCACAACCCGGAGCATCTGGCCGGTGGGTCCTCCGGCGGATCGGGTGCCGCGCTATACTACGACGATATAGACATCACCATCGGCGGCGACCAGGGCGGCTCCATCCGCATTCCCGCCTCTTACTGCGGAGTCGTGGGCCTGAAACCCACCCATGGTCTGGTCCCCTACACGGGTATTGTGGGCATAGACAACACCTTCGACCACGCAGGCCCCATGTCCCGCACCGTGGCCGACTCGGCCCTGACCCTCGAAGTCATCGCCGGCAAAGACTCCCTGGACCCCCGACAGGGCGAGGTGCGCGTGCAGCCCTACACCGAGGCCCTGGGACTTGGTGTGAACGGTCTGCGTATTGGAGTGCTGACCGAAGGATTCGGTTGGTCTGACTCGGAGCCGGACGTGGACGCAGCAGTGCTCAAGGCTCTGGGCGTGCTCAACGAACTAGGGGCACAAACGGCCGACGTATCCGTGCCCGGCCATAAGACAGCCGGAGGGATTGTATGGGCACTTATCTCCCAGGGGGCCACGGCACTCCTGCAAGGCAATGGTGCGGGGTATGGATGGGAGGGCTTTTACAATCAGAGCCTTATGAGTACCCTGGGGATGGCTCGCCGGACCCAGGCAAACGATTTCCCGCCGACGGTGAAGATGGTCCTTCTCATGGGCACTTACATGAGCGAGCACTATCACAGCCGTGCCTATGCCAAGGCCCAGAACATGCGCAGGTTCCTGCGGGCCAGCTACGACCAGGCATTGGAGCAGTACGACGTGCTGGCCCTGCCTACCACGCCCATGAAGGCCAACAGGTACGAGCCGGACCATGACGTGGCGGGAATACTCTCAGACGGCTGGAAGATGGTCAACAACACCGCCCCCTTCAACATGACGGGGCACCCGGCCCTGAGCATCCCCTGTGGCAAGTCCAACGGGTTGCCTGTGGGGCTGATGCTCGTGGGCAAGCACTTCGACGACGCTACCCTCTTCAGGGTAGCCCACGCCTTCGAGCAGCACGCCAACTGGGAGACTCTGTGACCTCCCTCTATTGTCATTAGCTATGGCTGACCAGGCCCTCATCCACCATAGCCTTGAACGCCCCGTCGAAGGCCTCCAGGCTCCGGTCAATATCCGCTTCCGTGTGGACACCGGAAAGGACCCCGCTGGTCCGGGACATCAGGTCTACCCCTCGCACCTGAAGGGCCTGGCGAAAGGCGTTCTGGATATCCAACGGTTGGTCCTTCAAGGTACCGGCGTCGAAACCCTCGATTGACCTGGCCCCGAAGTAAACGTGGAAGGTGGAAGAATCACCGTACACGCACGCCGCCACCTCGTATCTATCCACAATCTCTCGGAGGCCCACTCGCAGGCGCTCGGCCATTCTGTCGGCGGTCTCCTGCATTTCTCCCGTGGCGACTATCTTGAGAGCGGCATTCCCCGTGGCGGCGGCGTATGAGTTGGCGTTGAAAGTGCCTCCGTGGGAGACCCTCTGAAAGCGGTCATGGTGGGAATCACCCGTCTGAGCTATGACCCTCATAATCTCGTCGCTTCCGGCTACTGCGCCGCCGGGCAACCCACCCGTCAGTATTTTGGCCATAGTGCAGAGGTCCGGGTCAAGGCCTATCTTCTGCTGAAGTCCACCGGGGCTCCAGCGAAAACCTGTGATTACCTCATCCAGAATCATCACCACGTTGTATTGCCGCGTCAGCTTCCTGACACCTTCCAGGAAGCCCGATTTGAGGGGAACGGTCCCGTAGGACGCCCCCGAACCTTCCGTGATGACGCCCGCGATGTTGTTGTCGTTAGCCAGGGTACGCTCCAGGGCATCCAGGTCGGGCGGCAGGACAATGACCGAATCCATGACACCCCTGGGGACGCCCGTCGAGGCAGGCACGTCGAATGGAGGCAAGGACCCGGGCATTGCGTAATCATGCCAGCCGTGATAGTGGGACTCCCATCGGACTATCTTCTCCTTGCCGGTATATGCCCTGGCGACGCGCATGGACAGCATGGTAGCTTCCGCGCCCGAACCCACAAAGCGGACCTTGTCGGCACAGGGGACGAGGTTGCATACCCGCTCTCCCCACTCTAGCTCCGCCTCATGGGGGTGGCTGAACTGGGAGCCTCTGGGAGCGGCCTGGACCAGCGCCTCCACAACCGCCGGATGGGAGTGTCCCAGCAGCAGCGACGCCGACCCCAAGCCAAAGTCTATGTATTCGTTACCGTCAACGTCCCACAAACGTGTTCCCTGCCCCCTGGCGATGCAGATGGGGAAAGGCTCGGCAACACGCATGTCGTGGCCTCCACCCCCTCCGGGGAACACATCCTTAAACCTGGGATATAGCTCGGCTGACCCGGGGTTCTTCCTGATATATGCCTCTCTTATCGTCTCGGCCACGGCCATCCTCCTTTCGATTCAAAGAGACTATGCTTTCCTGACCTCCGACCAGTGATATAACTCTACATCAAACCGAGCGAGAACGCCACACCAACTCGGTTGCCTATTGTTCAAGAGCCTATCAGGAGCGCGGTATCACCCCTTGAGGAGGCCCGGCAGCCGCTTCAGATGCTCCAGGTCCAACGCTGAAGCGAATACGTCAACGTATGGACGTGCCGCCTGTAGTCCCAGGGTCAGTGGTTGGTAGTCCGGAGTGCCCAGGAGAGGGTTCAGCCAGACCAGTCTCCTCACCTGCCTCTTGAGCAGGGCCAACTCCTGGGCCAGTTGCTCGGCGTCACCCGTCTCCCAGCCGTCACTCAGGATGAGGACCGAGGTATTACGGTCAAGGATGCCGGCGTACTCACGGTTCAGGGTGCTCAAACACTCCCCGATACGCGTGCCGCCTGACCAGTGGTACACCTGATCGCTGATGCGACTGACGGCCTCTTGGAAGGATGGGGCCCTGAGATGTCTGGTCACCCGGGTTAGGGACGTGCTGAAAACGAAGGTCTCCACACGTCCCGCCCCCTGTCCAAGGGCGTAGGCCAGTTGCAACAGCAGACCGGCATAGCGGTCCATCGAGCCGCTGACGTCAAGCATCACCAGCAGTCGCGGGACCCGT
Organism: Dehalococcoidia bacterium; assembly: GCA_021296015.1. Classification (GTDB taxonomy): domain Bacteria; phylum Chloroflexota; class Dehalococcoidia; order Lucifugimonadales; family JAGWBF01; genus JAGWBG01. Next base: position 7,392 of record JAGWBG010000049.1, read on the forward strand.
CGCACCCGGCGTCGCCGGGGTAGTGTGACGATGTTCCCACCGTTGGAAAGGTTGACACGCAGGGCTCTGCGCAGGTCCGGGACCCCCTTTCGCTTGTGGTGTCGGCGGCGGCGTCCCGGTCGGGAAGGCAGGGCACGGGCCAGCCGGGCGGCAATCCGGGAGACTTCCTCCAGGTCATCCCCCTTGAGCACCGTTAAGTCTCGCCGGGCCACTACCTCCACGGGGCTGGCTCCGGTACGGAAGATTTGCACCGACTGAGGTTGCGCCTCATCCACCTCTCCTTCCCTTGAAGACAACATACCAACTCGCCGGTTAAATCGCCGTGCTCCATCTATCCGGTCCTGATTGGCGTTGGGGGGGCTGAGTGACGCGTCCGGGGGCCTATGGAGTGCCCAGAACCGCCGAAAACATTCGTCAAAGACCGGGACATCATACACACGGGAGACAAGTATGGTCCTGAAGGCCCAGTAGACCTGTTCTCTGTCCATCACGTCCAGTAGACCGAGGGACTGAAGGGCGTCGGCAGTCTCGGAAGGGCCTACCAGCAGACCATCCCTACGCAGGGAGCGACAGAAATGGATGACGTGGGAGACCAAGTCGTATTCACAGTCATGGTCGTCTAGTAAGGGCAAACCGGACATCCTCACCCTCAG
>JAGWBG010000050.1 GCA_021296015.1 Dehalococcoidia bacterium
TTTCAATCAGCGTGAAGTTTTGCACATGAGGGACGTCAAACACCTGATTTGGGGGGTCTACGTGGTAAGCCTGGCAACTGCTGTGTACATACTGGGGTTTGTCGGTGTGGGGTTCTTCATCTATCGTCGCCTTTTTACGGCCAAACTTATGGGGTATCTCCTGTGGGGAGGCAGCCTCACCCTGGCTTTTGTTGTGGCAGTTGGACTGGCTGCGCTAGTGGGTTTTGACTCTCTATTCCTTCTTTTTCACCAGTTGAGCTTCTCCAACGATTTCTGGAAACTGGACCCCAGCAGGGACTACCTGGTTATGATGTTTCCCCAGGGGTTTTGGTTCGATGCAACCCTCTTTGTGGCCCTCGTGACGGTAGGGCAAGCCGTGGTGCTTAGTGGGATAGCGGGGAGCTATATGGCGTTGCAACGGCGGAAGCCATCTGCCGCCAGTCAGGATGTCCTACCGATGCAACCCCCTTCGGAAGCGGCGGAAGTCTAGTCTATAGAGCAGGCACAACCGCCGCCGGCGCAGGAATGGCACCCTCCCATCAGTCTGCATCTCTTCACGGCGAGACTTCGACCCGTCATTCCGGTCGTACCTCCGGTAGATTCGCCATGGCGAACCTTGAGCCGGAATCCACACCCCCGCCCCCCTAGATTCTGGCCTTCGGCAGAATGACGACCCGTCTACGACGGGCAGGTGTGGGAGCGGGAGTGGCGGACTCAGGCAAACCCTGGCCTGGCGCCAGAGCAAGCTGAGTTTTGCACCTTACTCCAATCAACGGCGTTGGTTGACAGTACCGGACGGCGCTGCTAGCATTTTTCAAGACGAAGGAAGTGGCTAACAATCGAGGGAAGGGATGAAGTACGACGTTATTGTAATAGGAGCCGGGTCTGCCGGCTGCGTTCTCGCTACGCGCCTTTCGGAAGACCCCAAGCGCTCGGTGCTGCTTCTTGAAGCGGGACCGGACTATCCTGACCTGGAGCATACCCCCGACGCCATCAAGAATGGCTACGACTTGCTCCCCGCCCAGTCACCGGGGACTCCCCACAACTGGTCATTGGTCGGCACAGCTTATCCCCAGCAAGAAGACCCAATACCGGTGCCCAGAGGCAAGGTAATCGGTGGCTCCAGCGCAATCAACGGCCAAATATTCCTGCGGGGTGTGCCGGAAGACTACGATACCTGGGCGGCCGAGGGCAACGACGAGTGGGGCTATATCAAAGTCCTGCCCTACTTCAGGAAGCTCGAAACTGATATGGACATCCGGGACGACTTTCACGGTTCAGACGGTCCGATTACAGTCAGAAGACACAAGCAGGGCGGGTGGAATCCTACCCAGGCGGCTTTCTATCAGGCCTGTTTAGCTTCGCGATTCCCCGAAGACCTCGACATGAACAACCCAGATTCCTTTGGCGTGGGCCCGTTTCCTATGAACAACCGGGACGGCATCCGTGTGCGCACGGCGCTGGCTTATCTCAATCCGCCCCGACATAGGCTCAATCTGACCGTCAGGGGCGATGTCCTGGCCTGGCGCATCCTGTTCGATGGCAAAAGGGCCACAGGGGTAGAAGTTGAGAGCGGCGGGGAGAGGTTCATCGTGGAAGCGGACAAAATCATACTTAGCGCCGGGGCCATTGCGTCACCACATTTGCTGATGCTATCCGGGGTGGGCCCAAGAGAACAATTGAGGGACCTGGGAATCCCGGTGGTACATGATCTCCAGGGAGTCGGTCAGAATTTGAGGGACCACCCGTTGGTGGCAGTACGTATGCGCATAAAAGAAAGTGTTCCGGTGAGCGCTGATTCCCCGATGATGCAGATTGCGCTTCGCTATACTGCTGAGGGGTCGAGTACCCGGAACGACGTGCAGATTATGGCAACATCCTACTCAATCCCCGTGGGCGTAGACCCCAGTGGGAGAGACAGCTTTAGCCTCATCTGTATGCTTGAGCTGGCTAACGGGTCAGGTGAATTGCGCCTCACCTCTTCCGACCCCCATGTGCAGCCCCACCTCGACTATCGGTTTCTTGTGGACCCTTGGGACCGACGGCGGCTCCGAGAAGCAGTGCGCCTTTGTATTCGCCTATTGGAGCAAGACTCCTACAAGGATATTGTAGACGAACGGCTCACGCCCGCTGACCATGACCTGGACTCGGAAGAATCGTTGGATGACTGGCTGATGAGAAACGTAAGTACCACTCACCATATCTCCGGCACATGCAAGATGGGGCCGGAGTCCGACTCTCTGGCAGTAGTTGACCAGCACTGCCGGGTACATGGGTTGGAGGGACTTCAGGTGGTGGACGCTTCAGTCATGCCCAACATCGTGAGGGCCAACACCAACGCAACCACAATAATGATTGCTGAACGGGTTGCCGATTGGGTCAGATGACGTGTTTCAGCCCTTCTTGACCAGCTTCTGAAAGCACTTCATCTCCCTGGGAGGGTCCAGACGCCTGCCCGTATGGGTCCACGATACCTCCCCAACATAAATATCTCCCCGGGAGTCTACGGCTAACACATGAGGGGCAATAAACTGTCCAGGAACTTCTCCGGGACCCGTGTCCCCAAGCCTGGCAATCATCTTGCCGTCTAGCGTATATATGCTAACCCTGGGACCCAGACCCGGTGCCCCTTCGTTGGAGGGAATGGCAGCGCCAAGCTCGCCAATGTAGCAAAGCTGGTCCGGGTTGTTGTCAATGTATAGACCACATGGCCGAGACATGTTGACCCATTGGGTCTCGAACTTGCCGTTGGCGTCGAAAACCTGGACGCGATGGTTCTCCCGGTCAGCCACGTAAACGTATCCGTCCTTGTCGGTACAGATATTGTGAACGATGTTGAAATGTCCCGGGTCAGTTCCAGGCTCACCCCATGAGAAGAGCAGCTTACCGTCGGGGGAATACTTGTGGACCCGTGCGTTGCCGTAGCCGTCGGAAACATATATGTCGTTGGTGACGGGAGATAGGGCAACGTGGGTGCATCGGTTGAAGGGATGACCACTGTGAAATGGGGATGGCTCGCCAATCGTTCCCAGGGTAAGGAGGACCTTGCCGTCGAGAGTGCACTTCCTGACCGTATGGTCGCCGTCATCCGTGCAATAGATGGTATCGTCCGGCCCCATAGTGATGCCATGAGCGTTCACGAAGACACCCTCTCCCCATGAGCTCAGGAAGTTGCCATCCCTGTCAAAGACCATCATGGGGTGCTGACCCCTGTTGAACACGTAAACCCGGTCCTTGGAGTCCACGCCCACGGCTGCCACTTCTTTGTATGACCATCCGTCGGGTAACTTGCCCCAGCCTGCCTCTACGTCAAAGGCATAAGCACCGCTGCTCACGGTAGTCACCATTTGGAATACCCCCTACCGATTTAATCTTATGACAGGTTAACCCCTCACAGCCTGAATTTCAAGGCTCACGGGCCACCCGCCAGTCTGGGCAGACGTAGGGTGAACTGGTGGGGTCTCCTTTTGGATAGTATGGCTCCCGTCATTGCGACGCAGAGCCGGCCCAGCATTGGAGTGCGGAGCCGGATTCCACCTCTGTTCCACCTCTGGATTCTGGCAAAAGCTAGAATGGGGTGTTTGTAGGGGCTTCCCTTCTATTTTCAGAGTAATGACGGTTGCGGGAGCCATTATAGACGTAGGTACGACCAGGCCTAAAACCTGACCTTACAGGGGGCAACCCGCCCAAGAGGGGATGCTACCGAGTGACCAAAACTTCTGGAAGCTCCAATGAAGGTATGGTAGAATCCTTAAGTCCTGAAAATATTCGACGCTGCGCACACAACAGAAACCGGGGGAGAAAACTAGGGGAATTTTTTGATGAGGTGAAGCGGTGTTAAAAACGATACTGGTCCCTCTGGATGGCTCCGATATTGCACGGGGAATCCTGCCCTATGTTTCGCAGATTGCAAGGAAGACCGGGACCCCATTGGTGCTGCATACTGCCATTGACCTTCAGTCTATGCACATCTCCGAGACCTCAGCAATGTACCTGGACCAGATTGAGGGCAGACTACGCGCTCGTGCCCTGGGTACACTCAAAGAGATAGCCGACCAACTCAGGGACGCGTCTATTGAGGTGAGGAGCGAGGTGACCGTGGGCAGCCCGGCGGAGGAGGTCCTGCGCTTTGCCGGCGAGGCGCGCTGCGACCTGATTGCGATGTCAACCCACGGCCGGAACGCCATAGGCCGCAGCATTCTGGGCAGTGTCACCGACAAGATAGTCCATTCCGCGGACGTGCCTGTCCTGACTATCAACCCGGAGACAGCCAGAAAATACCAGGAGCAAGAGGGAATGACCCTGAACAGGGTTATTCTGCCGATGGATGGGTCTCAGCTTGCCGAGCAGGCCGTACCCTACGCAGTGAGTCTGGCTCAAGCGATGTCTCTGGAAGTGGAACTGGTCCAAGTAGTACCAACCGGACTCCCGACCTATGCTTTTCCGGGGTGAGACACGAACCTGCCGGACTTCAGCGATGACCTGGTACGCCAGGCTACTGAGAATCTTGATAGCGTGGCCCAGAGCCTTGAGGATAAGGGCCTGACTGTTCGCACCCACGTATTGCGAGGAACCGCGGCGTCGGCCCTGGTAGAATTCGCCCAGCAAGTCCCCCAGGGCATCATCACAATGACCAGCCGTGGGCGGTCAGGACTGACCCGATGGATGTTGGGCAGCGTAGCTGAGGCGCTAGTCCGGGCATCGGGTGATCCCGTGTTAATAGTTCCATCCCGTACCTCGGCACAATGACGATGACCGGCCCACATAAAGCCAGGGAACTATAATCCTCCCGATTCTCACTGGCCACCACCCCAGGCAGATGCGTCCGGGGCATTTATGGTATCTCCATGAAGGTCTACCCGCGCATCAAGGGTTGTAGGCAATGCTTCAAGGTCCGGGTGATTCAGTACGGCCTCAATGCACGCGCTGCTCCCGCCCACGTAGGTATCGAACAGGTCTATGTCCGTTGCTACACACCAGGCCCGGTCCTCGGGCCACCAGATGTTCGGCGAGTCCCCCCAGAAATGACTTTCCCTGACCAGGAAGGACATGACGGCATCAACAGGTCCGCCAAATAGCAGGTAGTCTCGCCCCGGGACTCTCACGCGAGAGCGGGCCTTGTAGAGGCGAGTATCAATGTTGCCATAGCCTTCCCAAAGGCAAAAGTAGCAACGGTCGGGTGTCGAGGTGTACTCCCTGAGCACATTGACCAGGGTCATGCACTCCTCTTCCGGGATGGACCCATGCTGGGGGGGAGAACCCCAAGGAGGGTCTTTGTACATGTCCTTCGAGTCCTCGCTAAGATTGGCGATTCGCTCGAACTGCATCCGGGGATGGACGGTCTGGCCGGTCCATGAAGCCACTGTAGACCACCGGACAGGTTTCTCACACCCTTTGTCATCAAGGTGAGCCGGGTGAAACACGCGGGCGTAGGCTGAAAAACCCTCAGGCATCAAGGAACGCACGTTCCTCCACCCCGACAGGCTCCCCTCTATCCATCGCGCCTGCGAGACATCCTCCATAAACTCAAGACCATTGGGCGCCAACTGGGTCTGCCGGACGGGTATACCTCCTCCTCTGGATAGTAGGGACATGCTGGACATAGCACCTCTGCTCTTCCAGCGCGCCCTTAGCTTTCGGAGCCAAGATAATCCCGAATGTTTCATATCTCTGCTCACGGTTCGTATTATCCCACAGTTGCGGCTGGATTAGCGTTGATAGTGGGAGATGGGTAGTGAGGTTCAATTATTTCCCGTTGACCGTGTATAGCATTTCCTTGCAGAAGGATACACTACCAAACTTCAACTGCTCTGGACTTGTGTACCTTTAAGAGTATATTATAGGATCTGAGAGGTATTGATTAGGTGAGTACGGGCGTTAAAGAGCTTTTAGAGAGTGTTCAGGTCTACCTTCCCGAGGACAAGGCAACACTCATCGAGAAGGCGTACCATTTTGCCGAAGAGTGCCATAACGCGCAGAAGCGAATGTCCGGTGGTCCTTACATAGAGCACCCGCTCCAGACCGCCCTATTCCTTGCTGAGCTTCACCTGGACGCCACCACCATATCTTCGGCCCTCCTCCACGATGTCATAGAAGATTGTAACGTTACCTACGACGACATCAAAATACGGTTTGGGGAAGACGTAGCCAAGCTTGTGGATAGCGTCACCAAGCTGACTCGGATGGACCTCGCCCTCATGGACAAGGAGGACCCCCAGCAAGCAAGCGCATTCCAGGAAGACCGTCTCCGTGCCGAGAGCTTGCGCAAGATGCTGGTAGCCATGGCCGAGGACGTGCGAGTGGTACTCATAAAGCTGGCTGACAGGCTGCATAATATGCGCACGTTAGGGGCCCTGGCTCCACACAGGCGTAATGCCATCGCTCAGGAGACGCTGGACATTTATTGCCCCTTGGCCCATCGGTTGGGCATCTGGGACATCAAGTGGCGACTTGAGGACATGGCATTCAGGCACCTGGAAGAGGACAAGTACAGAGAAATCTCCAAGATGTTGTCCATCAAGCGAGAAGAAAGGGAGTCCTACATATCCAGGGTTGCCGAAATCCTGAAGAAGGAGATGGATTCCTTATCTCTGGACGCGCAGGTAGTCGGGAGACCCAAGCACATCTACAGCATCTACCAGAAGATACAGAAGTACGCCATTCAAGGGAAAGAGCTTGGCGAGATTTACGACCTGTACGCCCTGAGGGTCTTGGTCAAGACAAAAGGCGACTGCTATAACGCCCTGGGCGTAGTACACGACTTATGGCATCCCATGCCGGGACAGTTTGACGACTATATCGCCAACCCCAAAGATACCATGTACCAATCTTTACACACAACTGTCATGTGCGACGGGGGAGCACCGCTGGAGGTGCAGATACGGACCTACGAAATGCACCAGACAGCGGAATACGGCGTGGCCGCTCATTGGCGTTACAAAGAGGGAAGCGCCGGGGACGTTCGCTTTGAGGATAAGATGACTTGGTTCCGGCAACTCCTCGAGTGGCACCGGGAGGTCACCGGCACCGAAGAGTTCCTGGAGTCGGTGAAGACCGACCTGTTCAGAGACCAGGTCTTCGTCTACACACCCAAGGGAGATATCATAGAGCTTCCCAGTGGCGCTACCCCCATAGACTTCGCCTACAAGATACACACCGAGTTGGGACATCGTTGCATTGGTGGGAAGGTCAATGGCCGGCTAGTATCCCTCGACATGCCCCTCAAAAACGGCGATACTGTCGAAATCCTGACTACAAAGGTCGCCAGAGGCCCCAGCCTCGACTGGCTGAACTCGAACTTGGGTTATGTGCGCTCGGCCAGCGCACGGGAGAAGATACGCCAGTGGTTCCGAAAACAGGAACGCCAGGCCAATATTCAGCGAGGGCATGACCTCCTCCGCAAGGAACTCAAGCGTCTCAACGCATCCTACGACGAGTCTGAAGTGGCCCGCATGTTCAGGTACGACACTCCGGAAGACTTCCTGGCAGCCCTTGGCTCCGGAGGTATTACGGAGAATCAGGTGGTATCCAGGCTTACCGCCCAGCAAGAGAAGCCACAAGAGGAACACAAACCCACACTCCCGCTTTCCAGGCCCACCAGTGGGGTTGAAGTGATGGGTGTGGGCGATTTGCTTATACAGATGGGACGATGCTGCAACCCGCTCCCTGGGGAAGAGATCATCGGCTACATTACCCGCAGCCGTGGCGTCACCGTACACAAAGCCAACTGTCCAAATGTCCTCAATGAAGACGAACAGGAACGCTTGGTGAACGTTGAGTGGGGCCAAACCAAGCAACTCTACCCCATACGGCTCACGGTCCAGGCTTGGGACAGGGTGGGGCTTTTGAGAGACATAACCACCCAGGTTTCTGAAGAAGGGGTCAACATAGCCTCCGCCGTTACAACCGAGAACACGGATGGCACGTCTACGACCTCTCTCACACTCCATACGACGGGCGTTGACCAGCTAGGCCGGCTCTTTTCCTAGCTCGAACCTGTCCGGGGAGTGATAAACGCATCCCGTA
>JAGWBG010000051.1 GCA_021296015.1 Dehalococcoidia bacterium
GCCACCAGGTACTACTTCCACAGTCAGGGGAGGGCAAACTCCGCCAATGGCAACGGTAGCCTGAGCACCCAGCCCCCCGGAGAAGAAGCGCCGGACGCATTCCTCTACAATCCTTCGGACCCGGTCCCTACCAGGGGCGGCTCGCTCTGCTGCAACCCTTACTTCATGGCGAATGGGGCCTTCGAGCAGGGTGAGATAGAATTGAGGGAGGACGTACTGGTGTACTCGACTCCGCCACTGGAGCGGGAAGTTGAGGTTACCGGGCCGATTACGGTGACCCTATGGGCTACCACTTCGGCAACCGACACCGACTTCACGGCAAAGCTGGTGGATGTATGTGACCATGGATGTGCCCGCAACCTGACCGACGGCATCATCAGAGCGCGCTACAGAGAATCAGCATCCAGCCCAAGTCCGGTGGAACCGGGCAGAGTGCACGAGTACACTATAGACCTGTGGGCCACCAGCAATGTCTTCAAGAAGGGCCACAGGATAAGGGTAGAGGTGTCCAGCAGCAACTTCCCCCGCTTCGACCGAAATCCCAACACGGGCAAGCTAATAGCGGAGGAAGGAGAGATGAAACCCGCCTTGCAGACGATTTTGCACGACTCTCAGCATCCGTCTCATGTAACGCTGCCAATAGTGGCCAGATAGCGCGGCAGGCGGAGGTCATCGTAGGCACGGCTAAGCCAAGCTCGCACCACCCCTTCTCGTAACGCCTTTGACTTTTGCAAACTGCGTATGTAAAATCCTGGAAGAGGAGGTGGAACTATGGAGCCAGTGAAAGTTACCGCGTATTACGACTTCCGTTGACCCTACGTATACAACGCAGCCATGTGGCTTGCGAAGGTTAGGGAGTCCTACGGGGACAACCTCCAGATAGCCTGGAGACCTTTCTTCCTATCGCAGATGAACAACAAAGAGGGGTCTGAGTGGAAGGCATGGGAGCAGGAGGAGACTCCCACGTTGGGCCTTCTCGCCCTGAGGGCAGGAGAGGCGGCCCGCAGGCAGGGCACCAAGGCTTTCGAGACCTTTCAGCTGTCCCTCTTGAAGGCGCGCCACGAGGACCGCAAGGACCTGTCCGATGAGAACGTAATTATGGAGTCGGCACAAGCAAGCGGCCTGGACATGGCCCGGTTCCGTGAGGACCTGGCTGATAAGAGCATTATAAAAGACCTGGGAGAGAGTCACACCCATTCGGTAGAGGAATACGGCGTTTTCGGAGTGCCAACTTTCATCTTCCCCAACGGCACCTCGGCTTTCGTCAAGACATACAACCCACCTGAAGAAGAAGCCGTAGAGATGTTCGAGTCAATCATCAACGTCATGGGGAAGTGGAACCACATCGGCGAGGTAAAACGGCCGCAACCACCCTGGCCCAAGGGAGTATTCTCCTAAAGGCGGACCCGTGAATCCGAGCGCGCTAGAGCTTAAAATAAGGCTCCGCTTCAAGAATAGAAGGTTGCTGGAACAGGCGCTCGCCCACCCCTCATATCTCAATGAGCTTCAGGACGACCCGGGGCCCGAAGAGTCCTACGAGCGTCTTGAATTCCTCGGCGACTCCGTACTGGGTCTGGTCATAACCCTGGAGCTTTATAAACGACATTCCGACCTTACGGAAGGAGACCTGACCAAGCTCAGGGCTTCTCTGGTCAGGAGCAGGACTTTGGCCGGCGTGGCCCGAAGGCTAGAGTTGGGACAGCACCTCAACCTTGGAAAGGGCGAAGAGTCCACAGGCGGACGTGACAGGGACTCGAACCTCGCGGACGCTTTCGAGGCACTGACAGGGGCCAATTTCCTGGACAAAGGTTTTGATGCAGCTACGCAATTTGTCCTGGGGACAATGCGAGAAGAGATTGAATCCATCATGGATGATGGCGTCCCGGAAGACCCCAAGTCCCGTCTCCAGGAACTAATACAGAGAACGGGGGGACCGACACCTTCCTACCGGCTAGTCAAATCCGGTGGGCCCGACCACCACAAGAGCTTCAGCGTGGAGGTCGTCATGGACGGTCGAGTTATCGGCACGGGTCATGGGAAGCGGAAACTCGATGCCGAGAAGCAGGCAGCCAGTGAGGCTTTAGGCCACCTGGAAAGCTCCGCCGGGGTGTAGATGAACCATCATACGAGGTCGGACCGCACATGTTAGGCCTTCTCAAAAGGAATCGGCAAAAGAATAGGGAGAAGACCCAGGAGGGCGTGCAGCGCAGCCGGGAAGGTTGGCTCGGCCGCATAGTGGAGGTGCTGCGAACTCCCAGTGTGGATGACAGCATGTGGGACGAGTTGGAGGAGATACTCATCACCGCCGACATGGGTGTGGACACGTCCCTGAACATGATAGAGCGGCTGAAGGCCCAGGTCCAGCAGAAGCGGCTAAACCGGCCCCAGGAGATATTCGACGCCCTCAAAGAGGAGCTAGTCACCAGCCTGGCGGCTGGGGAGAATGCCGACGTATGGCTGGAAGCCGAGCGAGAGACCCTTCCTTTCGTCATCCTGGTAGTGGGCGTAAACGGTGCCGGTAAGACCACCAGCATCGCAAAACTGGCCTACCACTTCAATGAGGCCGGCAAAAAGGTCCTGCTGGGGGCCGCGGACACTTTCCGGGCAGCAGCAATAGACCAACTGCTGGTCTGGGGCCAGAGGGTAGGTGTGGACGTGGTAAGTCATCAGCCCGGCGCAGACCCCGGAGCCGTGGCCTACGACGCCATCCAGGCAGGCAAGGCCCGGGGGGCCGACGTGGTGATAATAGACACCGCAGGCCGCCTCCACACCAAGTCCAACCTCATGGAAGAGCTCAGGAAAGTAAAGAGGGTAATGAGCCACATAGACCCATCTGCCCCCCACCAGGTAATCCTCACCCTGGACGCCACGACGGGCCACAATGGCCTCAGCCAGGCCAGGACCTTCACTGAAGCGGTAGAATGTACCGGCATCTTTCTGGCCAAGCTGGACGGCACTGCAAGGGGAGGCATCGTAATGGCGATAAAGAGTGAGCTTGACCTTCCCATACTCTTCATAGGCACTGGTGAGAATCTTCAGGACATGGCCCCCTTCGACTCCAGAGAATTCGTCGAGGCAATGCTAGAGCCGGTGCCTTCACCCAGCCGTGAGTAAAGGGAGCAGGCTTCTCATACTCCCATACTCCCTAATAGGGTAGGCCGTGCAGCACGCCCTGATCTGGCTCCTCTCCATTGAAATCCTCGGGCTAATCGCGCTTCCCCTCGCCTTTAGTCTCTTTCGCAGGCTGCCCGATAGGGGCCTCATCCTATCAAAAATACTGGCGCTCCTCCTCCTTTCCTATGTCCTGTGGGTGCTGGGCCTGACCCAACTAATACCCAACTCATTTTACACTGTCGCCGCCATACTGGCCGTTATGGCCCTCATTTCCGCCTTCGTAGTGCGCCGCAAGTGGCGAGAGATATTGTCCTTTCTGCATAAGGAGAGAGTCGCTCTTCTGACGTCCGAACTCGTCTTTCTCGGAATATACGCCCTCTGGCTCTTGATAGTGTCCTCCACCCCGGCCATAAACCACACCGAAAAGCTAATGGACTTTGCCTTCCTCAACTCCATTTTGATGAGTACCCATTTCCCGCCTGAAGACCCCTGGCTCGCAGGGCACTCCATAAGCTACTACTACTTCGGCCACTTTATGATGGCTTCCCTGACCAAGCTCACGGCAATCCCATCCAACATCTCCTACAACCTTTCTATATCCCTCATTCCCGCTCTCGTGGGAGCCGGAGCGTTCAGCCTGATGTATAACCTCATACGGCTGTCCGGCGCGAGGGTAAGGACAGCCATACTCTTTGCCCTGGCAGCACCCGTCTTCATTGCCGTCATAGGCAACCTGGAAGGAGTCCTGGAGTTTATACACACCAGGGGGTGGGGCTCCGACGGCTTCTGGGAATGGGTCTCAATCAAGGGCCTGGATAGCGCCCAGAGCGGAGACCCCAGCCTTTTCCCCGGGGACTACTGGTGGTGGTGGCGTGCTACCAGGGTTATTGACACCGTAGTTGATGGCGCTAGCCTTGACAACACCATACCCGAGTTCCCCTTTTTGAGCTTCCTGCTGGGCGACCTTCATGCCCACATGTCCGCCCTGCCCTTCATTGTGCTTGTTCTGGCCCTATCGCTGAACCTGTTCACCTCCGATGAGAAGCTGGGGCCATCCTGGATTCGCCGGTATCCCTGGGAGGTGCTCGCTCTAGCCCTGTGTCTGGGGTCGTTGGCCTTTATCAACATCTGGGACTTTCCCGTCTTCGCTGCGCTGTTTGTGGCGCTGGTACTGGTCAAGGGCTATGGTGACTGGGGCGGTGGAATCAAGCAGGCATTGCTCCCCTCTCTCTATTTGTTGGTGCCGGTGCTGACGGTGGCCGTGCTGCTATACATACCTTTCTATTCAGACCTTAGCAGCCAGGCATCCGGGGTCTTGCCGGTCGGCGACGTGAGCACCAGGCCCCTATTCTTCTTCGTGATATGGGGCCTCTTTCTGATCCTGAGCTGGACCTTCCTGTTTAGTCAACTGTGGGCCACGCCAGGGATAACCGGCAGAAATCCGGGGACCATGGCTGCGGTGTTGGTGATAACTCTCATGCCTTTCTTGCTCTGGGCCGGAATTGAACTGCTGGCCCTGTGGACGGGATGGAGCTTGCTGGTGGACCGTCTCGACGGAAGCACTATAGGGAGCGTAAGTACCGTTGGGACCAGGTTCGGGATGCTTCTGCCGGGCATGTTTATCGTAGGGGTAGCCCTGTACACCGCCCTCCTCCGGTCAAGGCATGGCAACGAAAGGGCCACGACATTCGCCCTGCTTTCTCTGGCTCTGGCCTTCTATCTTCTGATAGGAGCGGAGCTTTTCCGTCTGGTAGACTTCTTCGGCAACAGGATGAACACGGTCTTCAAAGTCTACTACCAGTCATGGCTCCTTCTTGCCACAGTTTCGGCCTACGGCCTATACTACCTTTGCTCCAGACCCATGCCATCATTCTTAGGCCCCACCGAAGTAACCGGCACCCGGATACGGAAGTCGGCATCCATATTGGGGAAGGCCCTTCGCCACGGATGGATAGGTGTGGTGGCGGTCCTCTTCCTGGCCTCCATGTACTATCCCGTCGGGGCAGCCCTTGACAAGGCCGAGAGTGCCGATGGCAATACTCTGGACGGCCTGGCCTTCCTGCAAAGGGAGAGCAAGGGTGAATATGAGGCTATAGGATGGCTGCGAGACTATGCCCCCTGGGGCCGAATCGTGGAGGCTGTAGGAGACGACTATTCGGAATACGGCCGTATTTCTGCCAGCACGGGCCTGCCAACTGTGCTGGGCGGGAAGTCCCATGAGCAGCAGTGGCGGGGTTCGACCAGACCGTTCGAGGGCAGGGAGGAGCATGTAGAGCAAATCTACGGCAGCTCGGACCCCAATCAAGTCATGGCACTCCTGGACACCTACGATATACGATACGTCTACGTGGGGGCCAGGGAGCGCAGCAAGTATGGGGGCGGCCACTTTGACAAGTTCTCACACTTCTTGCAGCCCGTATTCCAGGAGGAGGACGTAGTAATATACGAAATGCTGCGAGACGAAAAGGGAGGTCTTTTAGAGGGGGACGATGCAGGCACAGAGTAATCCAGGGACGAGATATACCCTGCCCCTCCACAGGCTCCGGACGGTCTCCCGGATAAGGCCAAGCACTGACATGGCTATTTTCGCCGGTCTGACCCTGGTAGCTCTTGGTCTGCGCCTGTGGGAGCTAGACGGCCGAACTATGCACTACGACGAGGCCATTCACGTCAACTACGCTTGGCGTATGGCCACCGGAGACGGCTTCTCTCATAGCCCCTGGATGCACGGCCCTTTTCAGATTCACCTGACCGCCTTCATATTCAAGCTATTCTCTGACAGCGATTTCACTGCCAGATTGACTTACGTCCTGTTCGGCTCTGCCCTGGTGTTCCTGCCTTTCTTCTTGAGGACGTACCTGGGCAGGACGGGAGCCATAGTGACGGCCGTCCTGCTGACCCTATCGCCGGCCATGCTCTATTTCAGCCGCTTCGGGCGCAACGAAATACTGATGTCTTTCTTCGCCCTAGCGTTGCTAATCCTGATGTGGCGGTATCTCAATGAGGGCAAGAACCGCTACCTGTACATGGCATCGGCGGTGTTGGCACTGATGTTTGCCTCCAAAGAGACCAGCTATATTGTTGTCGTCATTCTGGGTGCCGCGCTGTTCCTGATGTCCCTCCCGGAAATCGTACCCTGGGCGCTGGGCCGGATAAGGCTTTCCGAGATGAGCAACACCCCGGCCTTCCTTATCTTGATGGACAGCCTGTCTTTACCCCTAGGGGCGGCGCTCATCACCATTCCTCTGGCCTCCATTGGGATGGAACTTGTCGCCGAAGGAACCGGGGAGGTGGGCTTGCCCGTGTGGGGCGACCCATTCTACACCTTTCCGATGATTGGCCTTCCCACATTTGGAAACGCTCTAATATTAGCCACGATGGTTGCAGTTCCCGTCGGGGTGGCCGTATTCACCCACGTAGGCCGGAGGTGGGCCAAGTGGCTGGTTCCGACGGCATTACTGGCAGCGTTAATCTACGCGATAGCCTCGTTACCCAACGGAATTGTGGGACGCGACTACCTCGTTGCCATCGGGACACTGGCCGCAACCCTGGCAGTATCGGCGGTCATCGGGCTAATGTGGCGCTGGAAGGTATGGTTGCTATGCGCCGGCATTTTCTACTTCATCTGGCTGTTTTTCTATACCAGCGTGTTCAGCGCTTTCACCCAATCCCACGGCTTCTGCCCCGACGCCCTCGGGAGTCCATTCGGCACGTTATGCAGCAGGATGGGTGGGGTATTTACCGGCTCATGGCAGAGCCTCGGCTACTGGGTTGCCCAGCAGGAGGTGGCTCGTGGTGGACAGCCCTGGTACTACTACTACATCGTCGGGTCGGTATACGAGTTCCTTCACCTTCTCTTCGGCACCGTGGCTATAGTCTACTACCTGCGAAGGGCGGACCTTTTCGGAATTATGCTGGCTTTCTGGGCGGTTCTCACCTTTCTGGCATACACCATCGCCGGAGAGAAGATGCCCTGGCTAATCGTAAACATAACCCTGCCCTTCATACTCTTGGCAGGTAAATTCATAGGCGATCAAATAGAGTGGATACGCTGGAAAAGAATACTAAAGAGTCCCTCGTCGGCCCTTCTGATACTCGCCCTGCCCAAGGTTGGCCCCCGTGGTCTTTGGCTATACCTAAGCCCCTCGTCGGCCCTTCTGGTACTCGCCCCCCTGATCCTCTTGGGAGGTATGCTCCTCCTGTACCGATACCTGGACAGGGGTGCTATAATGGACTCGTGGCAAAGCTGGGGCCTGCTGTTCGGCATCGTTGCCATCATTGGGGTGTTCGCCTATCTCGTCGTAAGGGCACGTCCTCGGGTCGGAATAACGCTGGCAAGCCTGGGTATAGCGGCCCTGCTGCTGGGATTCAGCACATTCGTGGCTTTCCGTGCGACCTACAACTACGCCGATACACCAATCGAGATGCTGGTGTACGCTCAGGGGAGCGCCGACCTCGTCAAAACTGTGGACAACCTGGAAGACGTGCTGGCAAACGGTTCCGACCAGCAGCCCAAAGTGGAAGTAGACTATGAGATATGGTATCCCATGACATGGTACGTGCGGCACGAGGTAAACGCGAAGGTGCTGCAGTTCAACTGCTATAAAGACGAGAACGAACCGGGCTACGTAGCCTGGTGCAACCCTCTGGAGGAGACACCTTCCTCCAAGGCCCTGCTTCTCATTGAGTCTCACGGCAATCGGGACTCCGAGTATCTCAGCGGCTACGAAAAATCGGAATCCCTCAAGAACATCCTCTGGTTCCCCGAAAACACCTACAGGCGAGCGGGGGAGGACCGGAGGAATGAGGCGTTGGCGGAACAGCTAGACAACGACTTCCATATTGCCAAAGACAATATCTCCCGGCGAGAGCCGTGGAAGGACGCATTGGACTA
>JAGWBG010000052.1 GCA_021296015.1 Dehalococcoidia bacterium
GGCGCTAAGGTGGCTTCAGGTCCATGTCAGCGGCTCGCCGGTGGTGCTGGAGGCCCACCACGAGCAGTATCACTGGAGCTCCCGGATAGCCAACTACACCGGCCTCCCCACTGTCCTCGGCTGGCCGTGGCACCAGATTCAGCAGCGTATGAGGTACGACTATGCCGTGCGGGACCGAATCTCTGACGTGGAGGAGATGTATTCTACATCCGACGTGGGCCGGGCGCTGGAATTACTGAGGCAGTACGAGGTGGAATACGTGGTGGTGGGACAGCTGGAGCGTGCCTACTATACCCAGCGGGGACTTGGGAAATTCGACAAGATGGTCGCGGACGGTCTGGCGAGGGTCGCATACGCAAACGAAGGCGTACAGATTTACCGGGGCTTGTGGTAAAATGAGCCCGGTATTGCTATACACTAGTCTTTGTTCCTCTATACCATGAGACCGAGGAATCCTAACATATGAATCTGTTTGAGACTGTTCTTAGCGTCCCAGCCGAAGATATAGAAATTGAGCTTAGAGGATTCAGTCCTGTTCCGTGGTCTGCATTCTTTCTAAACCCCCGCCGATTGCGTGGGAGTGATTTCTTAATGCGGTGGTCCCAAGGGGTCTGGAGCGAAGAGCGTATCATTCAAGCAGTTAATGAGACAAATACGTACCTAGCTTTGCCTTATGGGCCCAGTGGGGTTGCACCTACCAACGATGTACGGGCATTTGAGCTTTACTTCGACCGATTAGAGCAGGCGGGTCTTGGCAAACTCAAACGTCCTGATTTGTTAATCTTCCGAAAGTCTGATGAAGCATACATCCGTGAGATTATACACAAACTTGGAGGTATCCAAGAACTTCCTTTCACTCCTGAAGAAGATTCAGGTATCACTGAATTGCTTTCAAAGGCTGTTTTAGCTATAGAATGTGAAAATAGCCTATGGAGAGCCCAACAAATGCCAGATTATGGCTCGGAACTGAGGCCACAAAAGAGACTGGGCGGACAGCTTGGGTTGAAAAAGTCGGCAGTTTTGCCCACTGTCATAGTAAAAGAAGAGGATCACATTCCTCTAAAAACATGGCAAGAGCGGAATGGAATAAACATTCATATTTGGCATGTATTTTATGATATGGCTTTTGGAATCGCTTTAGATACCCTAGAACATCTGATACCTAGTAGAATGATAGAGCCCACAGAGCAGGTTTTTCAAGCTCCAGGTGGAGCCACTACCAGAAAAATCATCT
Source organism: Dehalococcoidia bacterium (assembly GCA_021296015.1). Classification (GTDB taxonomy): domain Bacteria; phylum Chloroflexota; class Dehalococcoidia; order Lucifugimonadales; family JAGWBF01; genus JAGWBG01. Next base: position 1,235 of record JAGWBG010000052.1, read on the forward strand.
ACAAGATTTATTACCACTATGCCTACCCCGTTGGCAGTGCGAGTGAGGACCCGGAACTCGTTGCCAATTACATCACAGACAAGAATGGTCATATATTACCTTATGTACGATTTGAAGGGGGGAGTTTGACGCTTAGCCAGGAAGCATTGCAATTCCTAGATTACACAGCTAACAACTAGAGATCCTGATAGATATAGAGATGGTAAGACATCAACAGAAACTTCCTATGTCCGGCCCTGCCAGGGAAGCTCTCAGAGAAAAGGGGCAGTTTTGGACGCCAGATTGGGTGGCCGAGGCTATGGTATCATACGTAGTTGGCGGTGGTGCTGATCATGTATTTGATCCTGCAGTAGGGGCAGGTGCATTTTTCAGCGCTACTAAGGCCATATCTAATGAAATCGGGTGCAAGGTTCGATTCTCAGGCACAGAGCTAGACCCCAACTCATTAGAAAAGGCTCGGCTAAATGGGTTATTGGAGAGCGATCTTGCTCACGTTGAGATAACTGACTTCGTCCTACATCCGCCGACAAGGCCATTCAAGGCTATAGTAGCTAATCCACCTTACATCCGACACCACCGTTTGTCCGAGCATGTCAAAGCAGAACTCAAAAAGCTTGGTACTGCCATTATTGGTAAACCCCTTGATGGTCGTGCTGGACTCCACATATATTTTTTGCTTCGTGCTCTACAATTGCTGGCCCCTGATGGCAGACTAGCGTTCATAATGCCGGCTGACACTTGCGAAGGGGTCTTTGCGCCAGCTTTATGGAGTTGGGTCACTAAAAATTACCGACTAGATGCGGTAATAACTTTCACCCCTGAAGGCTCCCCATTTCCTCAGGTGGATACTAACCCCATCATCTTGATGATTAGAAAATCAAACCCAGACCAGCATTTCTTCTGGCTTAAGTGTCACAAAGGCCAAGCCGGGCAGATTAAGAGACTAGTGACTTCAGGATTTGAAAGGAAGCCTGGCGACACGATTCTAGTTTGCCAACGCCGGTTATCAGATAGTTTAAGCACTGGGCTATCGAGAGAACCTTCTGGGATTAAATCTACCGATCCGGTCTTGGGGAATTTTGCTAGTGTACTACGAGGTATTGCTACTGGTGCCAATGATTTCTTTTTCCTTACCGACAGACAAGCTTCTGATTGGGGAATACCTGACGAGTTTCTAATTCCTGCGATCGGACGCACACGTGATGTAGTTGGCGATGAAATTAGCCCCGAAACCATCCATACTCTTGAATCCAAAGGTAGACCGACCCTGCTCTTTTCGCCGGATAGCCGACCTATAAATGGATTCCCGCCCGCTGTGCGTGAATACTTGAAGCGCGGAGAAACGATTGGATTTCATAAAAGACCTCTCATAGCTACAAGGGACCCTTGGTACAAGATGGAGGTAAGAACTGCCCCTCCAATCTTATTTGCTTATCTTGGTCGTCGTAACACTAGATTTATACGTAACCGCGCTGGGGTGGTGCCATTGACAGGGTTCCTTTGTGTGTATCCACATAACGAAGACCCTCTTTTCATTGACAGATTGTGGAGAGTCCTTCAACATCCTGAAACAGTAGCTAACTTATCATTGGTAGGGAAATCTTACGGTGCCGGGGCTATCAAGGTAGAGCCTCGTGCACTGGAAAGGTTACCTTTTCCAGCAGATATTGTGTTACGCGCCGGACTGCAACGCGCGGCAAGGGGTGAACAGTTGCGTCTTACAATGGAGAGAAGGGCACAGTGGATGTGAATAACAACGAAACGCCCTTACCCCTTGCAGTAACACAGGCGTTGGATACGACTCGTATTGTCTCGTATTGTAATGAATCCTTATCGGTTTATATTCTAAAGGAGGACTAACATGATAGATAAATTCTCTGTGCTGTACGTGGGCCAGATTGACCTGGAGAACATCGGCAGGGAGGGCACGCCCGCCGATGAGCGGCGGTATCCCAACGAGCGTCTGGTAGAGGCCTTGGACAATGCCACCCAACTGGCCAAGCTCCTGGACGAGCAGGGCTTTTATGCCATGTGGACTGCCGAGCACCATTTTCAGAGAGAGGGATACGAGTGCCTGCCCAACCTCATCCTGTTGGGGACCTATCTGGCTTCCCAGACCAAGAGCCTCAAGTTCGGTTCCGCCTTCAACATCGTCCCAATGTGGCACCCCCTTCGGATTGCCGAGGACTACGCCATGGCCGACATCCTGACTGGAGGGCGGGTGATTTTTGGTGTGGGCCGGGGGTATCACTCCAGGGAGGTGGAATCCTTCGGTGCCCCGGTCATTGACAACGATGCCAACAGAGAGTTGTTCGAGGAGCAGATAGAGGTTATTCTGAAGGCCTTCAACGAGGAGTCCTTCTCCCACCAAGGGAAGCATTATACCATCCCGCCCCAGGTCCCCTACCGGGGTTACGATTTGAAGGAAATTACCCTGGTTCCCAGGCCCGTCAACCGCCCCGTGGAAATCTGGCAGCCCATAGCCAGCGGCAGGACCCTGGAGTACCTGGTCAGCAAAGGCTTCAAGGCTATGCTGGCGCTGACGGGGGAGAAGCTGGTGGACAAGCTCTTCCACGATTATCGAGATATGTCCGCCAGGTACGGGCGCGACCTCCAACTGGGCGAGGACATGTCCCTGAGCGTGGGATTCTACCTGGCGGATACCAAGGAAGAGGCGGTCCGCAGGATCCGGGACAGCCACGACGAGCGCTACAAGTGGTTCGCTCCCTTCGGCTTCGTCCGCTATTCCGACGAGAACGGCCGCCCCTGGGGTACGCCCGGCGCTCCCACCCGGATTCCCTACATAGAGGACGGTGTGGCCCAGAACGCCTGGATATGCGGGCCTCCCGACCATTTCATCAGTTTTCTCAAGGAGATGGAGGAGAAGTACCCCGGCCTGGACCAGATTGTCCTTCACTGGCCCGAAGGCACACCCTGGCGGGAGTACAAGGAGCAGATTGAGATATTTACCCGGGAGGTTATGCCCCACTTCCGACCCTCCGCCAAGTCCGCCCCCTCCGTAGCCACCGGCGCCGGCGAGGACGGCTCAGCGTAATAGCTATGGTTGAGTCCTACGCTACAGCGCACAAGTCGGAGCTTCACTTTGGGGCCGTGCTCGGTCTGGGGGTCGAGGAGACGGCTGCCGAGGCACGCTGGCTGGAGGAGCTGGGCTATGAGTACGTGGGGTCGGGGGAGCATTTCATGCGGGGTAATCCCCCCGGGCCGTCCAGCGCCGTGCTGCCCGTTCTGGCCGTAGCCGCAGGGGCCACCATCAGAATACGCCTTCTCTCCTCGGTGGTGCTTATCCCTTTCTATCATCCCACCATCCTGGCAAAGCTCACCTCTACTCTGGACATTGCCTCCGGTGGCCGCCTCATGCTGGGGATAGGGGTGGGTGGCGAATACCCGGTGGAGTTTCAGGCCGCAGGAATATCCGTCAGGCAGAGGGGAGGCAGGGCCGACGAGTGCCTTGAGGCGCTGAAACGGCTCTGGACCCAGGAGCACGTGGACTACCAGGGCCGCTACTACAAGCTCGACGACGTGACCATCGTGCCACCACCTGCCCAGCAGCCCCATCCCCCCATTTGGGTGGCCGGGCGACGTGATGCCGCCATGCGCCGTGCGGTCCGCTACGGAGACAGCTGGTTCCCCTACCTCTACAGCCCGGAGAGATACCGGGACAGCGTGGATAAGATAAACGCCTTCGCCGCCGAGGAGGGTCGGGACCTTTCCGGTTTTCAGTGGGCCAACTTCCAGTTCATGTCCATCTATGACACCAGGGAGGAGGCGGCCCGTGTGGCGGCCCACTCCCTGGGAATTCAGTACCAGTATTCCGGTGACTTCATGGATATTGTTGGGCGGTACTGCGTCCTTGGCCCAGTGGAGGAGTGCGTGCGCCGCCTGGAAGAATACGTGGAGGCCGGAGCGAGACATTTCCTCTTTAGCTGGGCCTGCCCGCCGGAAGACCGCGCCAGGCATATAGAAACTGTAGCCAACGAGATTATCCCCCGCCTCCGGTCCCTCTCCCACTGAGAGAGGTAGCGCTGTCCCCCTGCTCCAATCCCCATCTCTCCACCGCGAGTCTTAGACCCGTCATTCCAGCCCCCTCTCGTCATTCCGGCCTTCGCCGGAATCCTGAAAAAGGGGCGTGGACGCTTGCGCTTGACTTGCCTGCAAGGGGTTAGTAATATGACAGGCAAAGCACCGTGCGGAAACCCATGTTCTGAGCAAAAGGAGGCTCCATGCTTGTACAGCGAGACCTTGAAGAGTTGGTTCCGACTCCAGAAGGCCGGATTCATTTTGTGAAATCCGGCAGCGGCCATCCCATAGTCCTTCTCCACCCAATGGGAACCTCCGACTGGGCCTGGCACACGGTGATGGAGCCTTTGGGCCAGCAATTCACCTGCTACGCTTTTGACATGTTGGGACACGGCCAGTCGGACGCACCCTGCGAGGGCTTTGCCATGCCCGACTGGGCGCGGTCTATGGACCATGCCATGCAAATTATGAACATCCACAGGGCACACATTGTGGGGAACTCTGTGGGGGCCGTGCTGGCGACGGAGTTGGCCGCTTCCTATCCCGATAGAGTGGACCGGCTGGTCCTGGTAGGTGCTCCCGTGTGGGACCCTCGCACCGCGCTTCAGCGTATCCAGGAAGGAGCGGCCGGCTATGACGCGAACAGTATGCCTGTACCACGCACTCTTGAGGAGGTAAGGGCCGCTACAACCTTCGTCAACCCCAAGCCCGAGTGGGTGGAGAAGACCAACGAGCTACGAGCACAGGCCGGAGTATGGGTACGCAAGACCATGGAGTCTCTGGCGTGGTACGACATCATGTCCCGACTGCCCCACATCAAGGCATCGGCAACCCTGGTGCTCTACGGGGAGCACGACCGCCTGAGAGACGGTGAGGACTTGCTTTACAACAACTTGCCCAATGCCTCCAAGGTGGTGCTGCCGGGGCTGGGACACCTGCCTCAGGTTGAGGACCCGGAGGCCTTCGTCTCGGCCGTGGTGCCCTTCTTGTCGTAAGGGTATGAAAAACCCCCTGGTGCGCCTTGGATTATCCGCACTGGACGTACTGTTTCCTCCCCAGTGTGCCGGATGCGGCAAGCACGGGAGCTTTCTATGTCCCGCTTGCGAATCCGGCCTGCCTCATCTGGTACATCCCTACTGCGAGGCGTGCGCACAACCGGTCCCAACTGGCAGCCCGGGTCTGTGCGGGCTGTGTGCCGCCAGACCCCTTGCCGTAGACGGCATTAGAGCGCCTTTCCTTATGGAAGGGACCGTGCGAGAGGCTATCCACAGCCTGAAATACCGGAATCTCAAGGCTGCTGCCCCCATCCTTGGGCAGCTTCTGGCCCGGTACATGGAGTCAGCTACCGTGCCCGGGGCTATCCTCGTGCCCGTGCCCCTCCACAAGATACGCCTCCGGGACAGGGGCTATAACCAATCGGAGCTGCTGGCAAAAGAGGTGGGCAAGAGGATGTGTCTGCCCGTGATGGATGCCCTTATAATACGCACCAGGAACACGCCTCCCCAGGTCTCCCTGTCGCTGGAAGAGCGGATGCGTAACGTGGAGGGGAGCTTTGCTTGTGTGGGCAATGCCCAGGGGCAGAGGTTCATTGTGGTGGACGACGTGGTGACTACGGGGAGCACCGTTTCGGCCTGCGCCGCCGTCCTCAAGGCAGAGGGCGCTGAGTCCGTTTGGGGCCTGGCCCTGGCGCGGCAGGGGATTGGCCCCCCTGACGAGAGCCTATGATGCGGTCGCCAGGTCGAAAGACTTGGCGGCCAGGCTAACGATGTGTTCGCCGATGGAAAGGGAAGACGTTGCCCCCGGAGACGGGGCATTCAGGACGTGTATGGCGCCTTCGGTCTCCTGGATACTGAAATCATCCAGGAGCCTGCCCCTTTTGTCTACCGCTTGAGCACGCACCCCGGACCCGCCTGAGACCAGGTCCTTGCTTTTAACTTCCGGGAGGAGCCTCTGGAGGTCGTGAAGGAAGACGCTTTTCATAAACGAGCGGTGCATCTCTCCGACCCCGGTCCTCCAATGTTTCATGGTCATTGCCCAGAAGCCCGGGTAGCCCAGGGTGCCCAGGGTATCCCCGGCGTTGAAGTTGGTCTTCCTGTACCCCTCCCGTGCAAATGCCAACACGGCATTGGGACCGGCTTCCACCTCCCCGTGAGCGTTCCTTGTGAAGTGGACGCCAAGGAAGGGGAACCTGGGGTTTGGCACCGGATAGATTAACGATTTTACCAGGTGGCGGCTTTGGGGGTTCAGGGTATAATACTCTCCCCTAAAAGGTATGATTCGCACATCCGGGGAGACTCCCATCATCCGTGCCACCTTGTCGGCGTGCAGCCCGGCGCAGTTTATCAAGTATTTGGACTCCAGGCTCTCTTGGGTCGTCTCCAGGAATATAGACCCGGCAGACCGGCGAATATTCCTGACTTCACTATCGGTAAGAACCTCTCCCCCGTTGGCACACAGGTTATCCGCGTATGCGTTGGCGACCTTCTTGTAGTCAACTATCCCTGTCCCGGGAGCATAGAGGGCCTTGATGCCCGTTGTGTGTGGCTCAATCTCTTTCAGTCTCTCCGGCCCTATTATCTCAAGACCTTGGACACCGTTGGCGGTCCCTCTCTGGTAGAGGTCTTCCAGGCGGCCAAGCTCGGACTCGTCGGTGGCTACGATGACCTTTCCGCACCGTTCGTACTCAATATCGTTAGCCTCACAGCACCGGATGAGGGACTCTACGCCGCTCGACCCCGGCCTGTAGTAGATGCCCGAATGAATTACCCCGCTGTTATGGCCGGTCTGGTGTACGGCCAGTTCCTTCTCCTTTTCAATCACGACCACCCGGTGCCGGGGGTATCGCTCGGTGAGCCATAATGCAGTGGACAGGCCAATTATGCCACCACCTATGATTGCCACGTCATATTTTCGAGAATCCATGAGGCCAAGCCCTCCCTGTCTCACCCTGGCTCAGGAGAGGATATAGGGAATAGACATTTCATTGCATATATCCTGAAACCACTGGACAACCTCTTTGTGCAAAGGGATGCCGTTCACGCTGCGGTCCTGGAATGTCTCCGCTTCCGGCAAGCCCGCGTACACTACTCGGTCATGGCCGGGGGCGGGGGGAGTGTTCCTGAGGGAGCGGAGGAAATCATCCATCAGTGACTTGAACGTGTCAACTTCGGTGAAGGCTTCGATACTGTAAGCGCCCACAAAGTGGCTGAAGTTGGGACGTCCTGGGACCATCCCAAAGCCGGTGCCGGATAGTATTCCGCTGAGTATGTCCACGACACAGGCGAGGCCGTAGCCCTTGTGAGAGCCGGACTCCCGTGTGCTACCCAGTGGAAGCAGCGGGTTGTTCCGTGGCATCCCCGGCGTCCATCCGGGCGGGATTGGAACGGGGTCCATGAGGGGAGTACCGTCTTCGTCGGCCACCCAGCCGGGAGCAAGGTCTACACCCAAACGACTGGCAAGGCCAATCTTGTTACCCGCTACGACGCTGGTAGCGGCGTCGTATACGAAGGGAGGCTCGTCTTTGGCGGGGGCGGCCACGGCGATAGGATTTGTGCCCACTCTGGTCTCAGCCCCAAAGGTGGGCAGAACTGAGGGCGGACAGCCCGTCATGGAAATGCCAATCATATCGTGCTTGAGGGCCATCATGGCATGGTAGGATGCCATCCCCATGTGGCGGCCGTTTGATATGGTCACCATGCCTACACCGACGTTCCTGGCCTTTTCGATGGCTATTTCCATGGACTTGGGCCCTATGATAATCCCCAGACCTCCATCTGAGTCTATGTTGGCGGTCGCCGCAGTCTGCCTGACTATTCGCCAGTTGGGATTGGGGTTAATCTCCCCGCTGTTGTAGCCCGCCACGTAGGCGCGGAGCATATTTGACACGCCGTGACTCTCTACCCCCCTGAGGTCAGCGGTTACCAGTGCATCGGCGGCCAGCCGGGCATCCCCGGTGGAAACGTTCATCTTCTCGAATACATTGGTAACGGTAGTCCGCAGGTCGTTCTCCCTAACGCGGACGGCGTCCTCTTCTTTAACGTGAAATTGTTCGAGCATCTGGGCCTCCTGAGGTAGCTTCTGATACGGATGGTACTGTACTTCAGCATACACGCTAACCCCGACGTTGACAACAACCGGGGTACATACGTGTAGATAGATGGTACTATCCTATACCCATCGGAACAATGTACAATCAGATGTAATGCACCTAATCAAGATGCTCCTCTGGCTTCTCCCGCGACGGCTCCGCTCGTCGTGGGCGCTCCTGGCCATCATCTCCTTTGGCGTGCTGGCTGCCGTTACCCTCATGGCCGTCGCAGCCATCTACTCCCGCGCTCTGGCTGAAGGGGGGATTCGCCACACAATAGCCATCACCCCCAAAACATCCCTGAACCCCATGATAGTGGTACAGAACAGGCCCCTGGGGCCCTCCGACTATCGGAGGCTGCGCTCTGCCGTGGAAGGAATCAACGAAGCACGTCTGGGTTACATGACAAGGGATACCCAGCGTCTCGGCCAGGCCCGGCCCAACTTGCCCCTGGTGTATGAACTTGACGGACAACCTCCACCGGAGAACGCCCCCATTGGACAGCCCTTCTTTCTTACCGACTTTGAGGAGCACGCTCGAATAATAGAAGGCAGCTGGCCCAGGAGGGACCCGGTGCTCCACGACGGCGGACTGGACATGGAAGTGGTGATAGGGAGGCAGACGGCCTTGGCAATGGGACTTGACGTAGGCTCCCAGGCCTACCTCATCCCCTTCAGGGAAATACCGTCGGAGCGAATCGCCTTCACAGTAGTGGGAGTGGCAGAACCCATAGATACCAGGGAAGAGTACTGGATGCACTCATCCACCGTTTACTTCACCACGGCCGTCACCCCGGACCCGGAGGTGCCCGACGGTGAGAGGGTTACGTTCCCCATGTACATCCCCGAGAGCACGTTCCTCAACGGCCTGGGAGCGCGATACCCAACCCTGGTAGGTGACTATACCTGGTTCCTATACCTGGACACCAGTGTGCTGACCGCCTTCCAGGTGGAGCCTGCCAAAGAAGCCATCGTAGGGCTGGAGACGGACCTGAATAAACGGTTCTCCCGTTCCCTGGTACTGAGCCGATTGGAGCTGACCCTCACAGAGTTCCAGACCGATCTGACCCATGCCAGAGTGCCCCTCTTTCTGTTTATATCTCTGGTAGTGGTTGTAATCCTTTATTTCCTGGTGCTGGTCATGGGGCTGTTGTCCCGCACCCGCAGCGATGAAGCGAGCCTGTTGCGAAGCCGGGGAGCCAACATGTTGCAAGTGGGCGGTCTCATGGCTCTGGGAGAGGGGATAATAGTGCTTCTGGCGACGGCAGTGGGGCGTTTCCTGGCGCTTGCAATAGTCCTTTAC
>JAGWBG010000053.1:0-2786 GCA_021296015.1 Dehalococcoidia bacterium
GCTGCGCCATACCACCCTGAAAGGATGGTAAAGGTCTGCCATAATATATGATAAACGCGACCGTATAGCCTATATCACCATAAACCGGCCCGAAGCGATGAACGCCCTGGGTCCCAACCACAACGATGAGATTATCCAGGTCTGGACCGATTTTCGCGACGACCCTGAAGTGTGGGCCGCCATCCTCACGGGGGCCGGCGACCGGGCATTCTGCGCGGGAGCGGACCTGAAGACCTACACCCCGCTCCTGGGCGAGCGAGGCTCCTACGACGTGCGACAGGATGCCAACCGTATGGGCTTCGGAGGCATCACCCGCGGGCTGGAGATATGGAAGCCCATCATCGCCGCCGTCAATGGCTATGCCCTAGCCGGAGGGATGGAGTTGGCCCTGGCCTGCGACATCCGGGTAGCCTCCGACAACGCCCAGTTCGGGTGCTCGGAGGTGCGCCGGGGATTTCACCATTGCGATGGCGGCACGGTGCGTCTGCCCCTTATTGTCGGCCTTGGCAATGCCCTCAGAATGCAGCTAACCGGCGAGCATATTGGTGCTAGAGAGGCCCTCCGCATCGGCCTGGTGAGCGAAGTGGTGGACCTGGATGGCTTGAAGGAGACGGCGGAGCGGTACGCGGGTGTGATTCTTCGCAACGGGCCTCTGGGGGTGCGCTCGGCCAAAGAGTCCATGCTGCGAAGCCTGGGGAGAGTGCTGGAGGACGCGCTGCGCTTTGAGAACATCCTCTTCTCCACCCTCACCCGGACTGAGGACTATAAAGAGGGGCCTCGCTCCTTTGCCGAGAAGCGTGACCCCCTTTGGAAGGGAGAATAGACCGGCGAGTCTAGTTATGCGCGCCCCGTCCCGGGATATCCCACACCGCTTCTACTACGCCACCCCTTATGGCAATGTACCTGTCCCATCGGCTCACCATAGCGTCCTGCTGTGCCGTCAGAAGGAGGAACTTGTCGCCAATGCTCAGGCTGGCATCTCCTTCCAGTTGCAACATGGTATGCTGAACGTCGAGACCGCTCACGGTGACGCCGGGCCTCCCGTCCACGGTGGGCAGCCCTTTGACATTGCCGACAGCCTCCATGCCCACGTCGCCAATGGCGACGCCTGGCCGTGGTGTGCTAATCACAGTACCCAGCACCTTGCCGGCATACTGGAACTCGGACATGTAGCGGTAGCTGGTATCCATGAGTATGTAGGTCCCGCCCTGGACCTCTGTGACTCCGGGTATATCTCCGGCCACGTCATACGTCCACGACTCCCCGGAGGAGACGATTTCCACCGGTATGCCTGCGGCCTCGATGGAGTCTCGCACGTCCAGGCACGTCTGTATAGCGCGGCGGCCCTCGATGAACCGGGTCTCCCGGTCTGGAGCGCCCCCGATGACCTGGTGACTCATGACCCCTCGAAAGCTAAGCCCAGGCAGGGTCTCAATCAGCTTCGCCATCTCGACCCCCTGGTCCGGGGACTGCACACCACAGCGGCGCAGCCCCGTCTCCACCTCTATGATGACGCCCAGAGTGGCCCCCACGGCCTGGGCACCTTCCGACAGGCCCCGTGCGTTGTGGGGGTTGTCGCAGGCCACAATCACCTCGGCTTGATTTGCCAGGGCACACAGGCGAGTAATCTTATCTCTGGTCACCACTTGATTGGTGATGAACACGTTCCTGATGCCACCCTGCACCATCACCTCGGCCTCCGACACCTTGGCTGAACAGACGCCGCCGACAGTGCCGCCGGTCCTAATCTGCATGTGGGCGATGATGGGGCTTTTGTGGTTCTTTACGTGGGGTCGCAGCTTGCATGTCCGGTCACGATAAAAGTCGGACATCACCTGCATATTGTTTTCCAACGCATCCATGTCCACTATCAGACAGGGAGTGTCCAACTCTTCCAGCGGTGTCCCTGGCGATGGCCTGTAACGTTCATCCATGTCTGCCTCTCTCCTTCCACAAGATAAGGGCATGACCTTGCACTAGTCCGACCTTCCTCGGGCAGCGATCTCCCATACCGCGTCAAGCTTCCCGCCCCGGATGGCATGGAAGTAGTTGTACTGGTTAACGCACAATTCCAGGTTCCAGGGTACAAGCCATACCTTGGTCCCTACATCCAGGTGAGTTTGTGCCTCTCCCTCCAGCTCTATGACGCCGTGTTCGGCGCTCACTCGTGTCAATCTGGCCCCGGGAACACCGTCCAGCACGGGTAGGCCCTTGTCAGGCCCGATGGTCTTATGGCCCGCATCTACAACGGCGGAGCCTTCCGTCGGGCGACTGACCACGGTAGCTAATACCTTGGCAGCCGGCCTGAAATTGGTCCGGTACTGGCAATAGCTATAGTCCATCAGGGGATAGGACCCTACCTGTACCTCAGTTATTCCCTCCATTGCCCCCACGATTTCATAGTTATGAGTGCCGCCAACGCTGACTGCCTCCGCCTCTAGCCCCTCTTTCTCCAGGGCCTCTCTGGTGTCCAGCACAAGCTGGACGGCTTTCCTGCTCTCGGAGACCAGGTCCTGGTAGTCCTCTCGCAGGATGGTGCCTTCGTAGGTCATCAGCCCGGCGAAGTGAAGGCCCGGAGCACGGGTTATCTCCTTCGCCAGGTCAATGGCCGGCTGCCCCGGCTCCACACCGCATCGGTCCAGGCCGGTATTCAAGTCCACCAGCGCGTTGATGATAACCCCAGTGGCCTGCGCCGCCGCCGACAGGTCGGCAATGTTCTTGGGGTTGTCTACGGCCACCGTAACCTTTGAGTGGCGTGCCAGATGGCACAGGCGGTTGATTTTGGA
>JAGWBG010000053.1:2822-10747 GCA_021296015.1 Dehalococcoidia bacterium
ACCTCCGCCTCACCTATTCTGGATACGCCGATGCCACCGACCGTGCCCCCGGCAGCCATCTGTATCCGGGTGATGGCCGGGCATTTGTGTGCCGTGACGTGAGGACGTGCTTTGGCGGGGCTGTCTTGGAAGAAGGAGTGTACGAACTCGATGTTGCGCTCCATGCAAGACAGGTCCACCACCAGAGCCGGGGTGTCTAGCTCTTCCACTGGTGTGCCTGGCGGTTGATACACTGGACGTTCCATAGCCTGTTCCCCCTTAACTACGTCACGTAGGATAACATAGTTTGCTCTTGCGATGCTACAGAGCCGGATAATCAGGCTTCACAAGTGGTTCATAAAGGAGTATTCTTATGGAATGCAAACGACATAGGGGGTTTTTGATGTCACCAAAGGGAATCCCTTCCTATCGCATCCCGTTCACGGGAACAAATCACATGGTCTCGTCGGGTCATTACCTGGCGACCATGTCGGGTTCCAAGATTCTTGAGGAGGGGGGCAACGCCATAGATGCGGGGGTTGCCTCGGGTATTGCCCTTAACGTTACCGTTCCCCACTACACCAACTTTGGCGGGGTAGCGCCCATTCTCATATATCATGCCGCCTCTGGTGAAGTCGTCTCAATCAGTGGGCTGGGACGCTGGCCCAAAGCCTTCAACCTTGAGGACTACAGGAAGAAGTACGACAATGACATGCCGGCGGGAATACCCAGAAGCGTGGTCCCCTCTGCCTGCGACGCCTGGCTAACCGCCCTGGAACACTACGGGACCATGACATTCGAGCAGGTGGTGGCCCCCAGCATCGAGCTGGCAGGGAATGGTTTTCCCACCTCCTACCTCCTGAGCATGCACGCCCACGCTTCCCAGAAGTATATAGGACAGTTCCAAAGCAGCGCTGAGATTTTCATGCCGGGCGGCAAACCCCTCCACCAGGGTCAGGTAGTTGTGCAGAGGGACCTTGCCAATGTCTTCCGACAGATGGTGGACGTGGAGAAGGCCAACTCCCACAAGGGACGGGAAGGAGCTATAAGGGCTGCCAGGGACTACTTCTACAAGGGAGATGTGGCAGAAAAGATGGGCCAATTCTCCCAGGAGCAGGACGGACTCATCACCTACGATGACATTGCCCAGTTCAGTGTGGAGATTGAGAAGCCCCAAGTGGGCACCTACAAGGACTACACCCTCTACACCTGCGGCCCCTGGTGTCAGGGTCCAACTCTCATCGAAATTCTGCAAATTCTGGAGGGTTTCGACCTCAAAAGTATGGGCCATAACTCCGCACAGTATGTCCACACGGTCATTGAGGCCATAAACCTGGGCTTCGCCGACCGTCATAACTACTATGGAGACCCGGACTTTGTGGAGGTGCCGCTGGCGGGGCTACTCTCCAGGGGATACGCCGCCGACCGCCGGAACGCCATAGACCCCAACAAGGCCTGGCCCGAGATGCCTCCCGAGGGCGACCCCTGGCCCTACGAGGGTAAGGTGAGGACACGGGGCCACGTACCCGCGATTCCGAGGACCGCGGCTGCGGAGCCTGATACCAGCTACACCTGTGTGGTGGACCGATGGGGCAACGCTTTTTCTGCCACTCCCAGCGATTTCATAACCTCCAGTCCCATTGTGCCCGGACTGGGTATGATTATCTCATCCCGGGGCAGTCAGTCCTGGCTAGACCCTGAATATCCCTCTTGCGTGGAGCCCTGGAAACGGCCTCGCCTGACTCCCAATCCGGCTATGGCCCTCAAGAACGGACATCTGTTCATGCCCTTTGGGACTCCCGGCGGAGATGCCCAGGTACAGTCCATGGTCCAGATGTTCCTGAACATGGTGGAGTTTGGCTTTGATACCCAACAGGCGATAGAGGAGCCCCGGGCACGCTCGACCAGCTTCCCCAGTTCCTTCTGGCCCCATGCCTATTATCCGGGCCGACTCAGCATAGAGGGCCGCTTCAGTGAAGAGGTAGCTGCGGGGTTGGACAAGATGGGCCATAAAGTTGACTGGCTGCCCGATTGGACAACCGCAACGGGCGGGATGAGCGGAATCATGGTGGACAGGGAGCGCGGCATCCTTATCGGTGGCGCCGACCCTCGCAGGGACAACTATGCGATGGGGTGGTGAATTGGTCCCGTTGGTTCTTGAGCAAGCATCAAATCCGCCTGTTCTAACGTTTCCCTTTATGACTACTGAATCAACCTGCGAGTAGATTCCAGATGAGCCACTCCAAGTGTACAGACCTTTTCGAAACCAGCAAAGCCCTGTTGAACAAAGCGGGCTAGCTTGCTGGAGCGGCCAGAATTTCGTATCTAGTTATCAGGGCAATGATGATTCTAAATTCGAAAAGTACTGGAAAGCAAAATTACACCCCAAGTTCGGGAGATTATGGCTTGGGTGTTATTTTCGGTTGGAGCGGAAAATCTGGCTAAGGCAGCCTGCGTGTGTAACGGGGTCGTGCAGGTCAAGATAGTCAATCAGAACTACCCAATGTACACAGACTCTATCTCTACTACTGAGTGGGCCTGTAAAGTAATAGGTAATAATTGGTCTAATGGTGACCCTGCAAAGGCCGCCCAGTACAATTATGGGACGCTTGAAAAGTACTGGAAAGAATATCTACCCAAACTCTGCGAGCGGCAAGAAATATGTTGCAAGGAAAAGCGCCACCTGATTGCAAGCTACAAATACCTCACGCAGGTAATCAGAAACAAAGATGCTCATACTTATATTGCAGACAAGAGGGGAAAAGACTTCCCCGCCGTCAAATCAATATTTTAGTGGAGACTATGCAAAGGAATCACCACTTTTGAAGTGGGGAATGATGTGCTTGCCGTAGAGCCGTATGGACTCCATGATTTTTTCGTGGGGAATCCTGCCGGACTGCATGCAGACCATGAACTGGTCTATTCCTGCGGCCTGGTATTTCGCAATGGTCTTGATGGAATTGTCAGGGTTTCCAATGCAAAATGTTCCGTTTTCGATTAGCTCATTCGGGTCGGCATCCTCCCTGTACTGGTCTTCCTGGAAGAAGCGGCTGGCATTGTATTTGTACTCCTCAGGGATGAAGACCTCGTCCTGCCAGTCTTTGCTGAGCCTGTCACGTGCGTTGGCAAAGTACCACGTAGCGGCGGGCAGGCCAAGCTCCCTTGCCTCACTGTCCTTCTCCAGGGTTATGCCCAGGCTGAAAGCCGCCACGTGCTCGTTGACGTAGCCGCCTACTGGCTCCGCCCCTCCGATAGCGTCCCGGTAGATACGGACCCGTCTCTCCAGTTCACCCGGCTCGCCAACGGTGAAGCAAAGCGCCCCCAGACCTTTGCTGGCGGCCATGGCGAAGCTGTCGGGCTGGGAGCAGGCCAACCACATAGGCGGATGGGGCTTCTGGATGGGCTTGGGCCATACCTCGCGGGCATCAATCTGGAAGCGGTCGCTGTGGTATGAGAATACCTCCTCAGACCACATCCTGGGAATGATGGACAGGGCTTCATCCCACGCCGGGCGGGCGTCCACCACGTTTGAGCCAAAGGGTGTGAGTTGGTAGCCGCTGCTGGAGCGGCCCGTGCCGAACTCGGCGCGGCCGTTGCTCAGTATATCCAGGGTGGCGATACGCTCGGCCACTCGGATGGGATGGTTAATGGGCAGCAGGACTACCCCGTGACCCAGGCGTATTTTGGAGGTGCGCTGGCTCAGAGCACCCAGGTATACCTCCGGGGCGCAGGAGTGGGCGAACTCGGTGAGGAAGTGGTGCTCGACGAACCAGACGTACTCGAATCCGACCTCTTCGGCCAGAACGATTTGCTCCATTGCCTCCCAGAAGCAGTTATACTCGCTCCTTTCGGTCCATGGCTTGGGCATCTGAAGCTCATACAGAAGTCCGAACTTCATGTAATACTCTCCTTTCCCTAAATCAAAACCGCTCCAGCACAGAGTGGTGACAAGCGGCTTCCGTTGTCATCGAATGTCGCCGAGGCTATTGTACATCACCACTCTTGACATCTACAAGCTCGTTAAGTATGCTTCCCCCAGTGTAAAAAAGGAGGAAGCTATGGCAAGGCCAGTCCTGCATACTGCTATCTGTGATTTCCTGGGCATAGAGTACCCAATCATCTTGGCAGGCATGGGTGGCAAGGGAAGGGCAACGCCGCCCCAACTGGTGGCCGCAGTTTCCAACGCCGGCGGTCTGGGAGTGATGGGGGGGTCGGGTCTCAGCACTGAGGAGATTCGACGCCGAATCCGTGAGATTCGCTCATTGACCGATAAACCCTTCGGAGTAGACCTGCTGCTGCCCGCCAGCATGGCCGACCTTGAGGAAACCAAGGCGGCGGTCCGGCAGCAGCTTCAGAGGGACCACCCTCGCCACGTGGAATTCATGCGTAGTTTGATGCGCGAGTTTGACCTTCCGGATGTGTCTGCCGAAGATAATCCGGTCATGTCAGCCAAGGAAATCCGTGAAGAGGTCCAGGTGGTGCTGGATGAGAAGGTCCCGGTCTTCGCCGCAGCGCTGGGCGACCCTTCCTGGGTTGTGCCGTTGGCACGAGAGCAGGGCATCAAGGTGGCAGGAATGGTGGGTTCAGTACGACATGCTGTGCGTCAGGTCAATGCCGGCGTGGACATCATCGTGGCCCAGGGGCATGAAGCCGGAGGCCACACGGGGAGGATTGCCAACTTCCCGCTGATTCCTCAAGTGGTGGATGCAGTCAGGCCAGTTCCGGTTGTGGCGGCAGGTGGCATAGCCGACGGTCGGGGCGTAGCTGCCGCATTGGCCCTGGGAGCCGTTGGAGCCTGGGTCGGCACCGCTTTCCTAACGGCTGAAGAAAGTAGAATCCCGGAGGCCCATCAGGAACAGATACTCGGCGGGTCATCCCACGATTTCATCGTCACCAGGGCATACACAGGCAAGACTGCACGGGACTACAAGAACGTAGTAATAGATGCCTGGGAGCGGTCGGGTCTGTCTCCCTTGCCGATGCCACTTCAGGGAGCGCTGGTCGAGGACTTCGTAGCTGCAGCAGAGAGGGCCGGGCGCTATGAGCTGCCCAATAACCCCGCAGGCCAGGTTGCAGGGATGCTCACCGAGCGTAAGCCGGCAGACCTGATTATGGACGAGCTAATACAGGGGGCTGTGGACGTGCTTCAAGGGCTGCAACATACGGTTGCCGTGGGATAGGGGTCAAGCCTAAGGGGTTGTACTAGCGAAATAGCTCCTCTCGCAGGCGACGTATCACAGTCACCAGCGTATCATCCGTGAGGTTGAGCGGGTCCACGGCAAACTCGTCGGGATTACCCTGCTGGTTAAGGTAGATGGGCGGGTCTCCACCCTCCAGGGCTGCCAGGACACGGTCCCGGGAGGGGCCGCGCCAGTCTTTCCCAAATCGCAACACCGTGTGGGGAATCAGATAGTCGTAGTCGTCATGCTCTGCGGTAACCTCCAGTCCGGGTACCTCTGACAGGGCGTCCGCCACACGCTGCACCATCCAGGCATAGCGCCGCGTCTCCGCTTCCTCGTCCTCCTCCAAGAAGATTTTCAATGCGGTTAACAGGCCCACAATCTCCTCTTTGGCTACCTTCATTGGCCGAGCCAGGAACTGGTTCGGATTTGCGCTGGCTGCCGCCGCCTCTATCAGGTCCCTTCGGCCACAGAGGATGCCGCTTCCCTGGGGACCTCGCACCCCCTTGCCCCCGCTGAAGACCACCATATCCGCGCCGTCTTGCAAGTATCGGTGCAGGTTCGACCGTGGCGGGAGCATGGAGGCGGCGTCCACAATCACGGGGACCTGGTGCTTGTGGGCAATCCGGCACACTTCCGACAGTGACAGGGCGCGACGGCTGGTGAAGGGGGCGCAGAGGTAGGCCACGGCGGCGGTGCGCTCGTTGATGGCTCCTTCCAACTCCCAGGGACGGCAGTTCTTGCCGTCGCCGATTCCCACCAGCACACCACCTGCTGCCCGGTAGGCCTGGTCGTAGGGGAAACGGTGCATGTTCTGTATAATTATCTCGTTTTTCATGCCCCGGGTGTCGGGCAGACGATGCATATTTACCGGGTCGGTGCCGGCGATACATGCAATGGCCTGTAACACCAGTCCGCCTGCCGCCCCGCTGCACACAAACCCTGCTTCGGCACCCGTTATGCCGGCTATGACCTCTCCTGCTTTCTGGTTCAGTTCGGCCATCTCAACGAGGACCGTCGCTGAGTCTGTCATGGCCTCCAACACCTCTGGGCGAGTGCTGGTGCCACCGTAGCGGGTAACCGACCCGGCAGCGTTGATAATGGGCTTCACGCCCAACTGCCTGTAAACCTCGGCGGGGTCTCTCCCCCTTGTAGCCATCGGCTTCTCCTTCCTAAACTACCCCTTCTCTACGCATGGCTGTCAGGGACTCCTCAAAAGCCGACAGAGTGCGTTCTACCTCCTCTGACCGGTGAGTAGCGGAAACTATCAAGGAGCCTCTGCCCATTATGTCCACGCCGTTGTTCATCAGGGCACGTTTCAGCGACCCGGTAACGGCAGCGTTTGCGGCCCCCGAGATTTCCTGGTGGGACATGGTACATAGCTCCCGGTCGCAATTGCAGTCCTTCATCGTCAGGTGAATCAGGGAAGCCATACCGTGAGCATGGCCGGGCACTTCCATCCTGGTGAAGATTTCGTTCAGGCCCGTCTTTAGCTGGGCTGCGGCGGCATCCGCTCGCTGATTGATGGGCTGGCTGGCGACCATTTCAAGGCATATAGCCCCCGCTGCTGCCGACAGCGGATTGGCATTAAAGGTGCCCGGATGGGCTATGCGCTGGCGAGTATCCCACTCCGGGTCATTCTGGAAGGCAATCCTATCTACGATGTCCGCCTTGCCACCCACAACACCACCGGGCAGACCGCCGGCCACAATCTTGGCCATGGTGGTCAGGTCGGGGTCTATCCCGAACCGGCCCTGTGCACCGCCGGGAGACACGCGAAAGCCGGTGACCACCTCGTCGAAGATGAGCAGAACGCCATATCTCCTGGTGACTTCTCTGAGGTCCTTCAAGAACTGGGGAACCATGAGGGGTAGCTGGCCATAATGTGCTCCCGTAGGCTCCAGTATAACGGCAGCTATGTCGCCGTCATTCGCCAGCTTTTGCTCCACAAGGGATATATCCCCGGGCGGCAGGACAATCACCGATTGGGACGTGGTCGCGGGGACGCCCGGGACGGGACGGTCGGCCCTGGTAATTGCATAGTCGTGCCAGCCGTGAAAGTGCTCCTCAAACTTGACTACCTTGTTTTTGCCGGTGTAAGCCCGGGCCAGGCGTAGGGCCATCAGGGTTGCCTCGGTCCCGGAGCTGTGGCAACGGATCTTCTCTATAGAGGGCATCTACCGCTTTATTGCTCGCCCCCAGCGCATCTCTTCGTCCGTGTTTGCGCCCAAGTGAGTGCCTCTGGTCACCTGGTTTGAGACTGCGGAGGCAATTTCGGGATGGGAGTGGCCAAGAAGTAGGGCACCGTGGCCGGAAACGTAGTCCACGTACTCGTTGCCGTCAACATCCCACTTGAGGGGGCCACTGCCGTGAGTCATGTATACGGGGAAAGGAGTCGCATAGCGGTTGTCGTGGGTCACACCGCCGGGGAAGATTTCCGTCGCTTCCTCGTAGCGCCTGGCCGAGCCGGAATGTTTCTGGATGTACTCTTCAAGTATAGTAGCCATCGTGGGCCTCCTTCCAGCGATTATTGATCACCGCGAAGCTCTGTGGCCGTCCAATCTTAGCCGAGTGATTTTGCCTGTAGCCCTTCTGTCTTGTCTATAGTGATAGGGTCAATGTTTCCTACGAGGATACAGGTAAATGGGGAAGGAATCAACCTGCGCACTCGAATCCTTAGGGCCCTTCAATGCTCATGGCTACCTGTCTGACCCCGCATCCGTCACTCCGGCGCAGGCCGGAATCCATGAACCTAGCCCTCTTGCT
>JAGWBG010000054.1 GCA_021296015.1 Dehalococcoidia bacterium
GCGCACCGCATTCACCGCTTCAGGCCGGGACATTTCTCCACCAAGGGTGGAGACTGTGAAGCAATTTGCCATGGAAGTGTACTCGGCTGCACGCTCAAGGCACTCATCCGCAGTACCGATGATGGCAAAGGTATCCACCATCCGGTCGCTGATGGAGCCGACAGCACCCTCAAAGTCACCGCGAGCCAGAGCAGCCCTGGCCGCCGCTACCTCTTCCCCGAACCCGTGGGTGATTAGCAATTCCTGGTGGTAGTCCACGTTCAGGTAAACCAACGCAACGCCGTTGCGGAAGGCGGCGCGCGCTGTTTCGGCCTGTTCAGGAGTGTTGACGATGAAGACCCACCTGCCGACCACCAGCTCCAGGTCATCAAGAGACCGGCCAACTCGCGTGGCACCCTCGGAAAGGGCGGGCATGGCCGCGTCCTTTATCCAGGGCAGGGTGTAGTTCCAGTTGAACAGGACACCGTCTGCCCATTCCCCCGTTTCCCTCAGCATTCTGCCCCGGCTGGCACCAATGTAGATGGGAAGTCGTGCATACGGCGGCGGCTGGTGAACTCGATACCCGGACACACGATAGAAACGTCCCTCGTATTCTACCGGAGCATCCGGCGTGGCTGCCCATAGCAGTCGGAGCAGTTCCACGTACTCACGCATGCGTGAGAGGGGAGCCTCACCAGGGATTCCGTGGAAATCCTCGTTCCAGGCCCTCGGCATACTGCCTAGGCCAAAGATATAGCGTCCTCCGCTCAGGGAAGCCAGGCTGCGACATGCGCGGGCGGTAGCGACGGGAGTGCGCGTCCAGGTGGCAATGTTGCTGACCAGCTTGACCCGTTGGGTAACCGACGCTATACCAGCCAATGCGACATAGGAATCATCTACGTTGTCCCCTACGGATATGGAGTAAAAACCCGCTTCCTCGGCCTCCTGGGCCAGTGGCAGCATATCCTGAGGGTGCATACCAGCCAGATCAATGTTCAGCCTTCGAGCTTCGCTGCTCATAGTTAATCTCCGTCCTCGATTGACCATGCGGAAGGTCAGGCCGGCCGGTTTCCGGTGCTAGGGAGTATAGCATTGCCTAACCTGAATAATCAACCACCCAAAGCGCCAAGCGATAGCGGAGGGGCGACCTACCCGGCGGCCAAAGACGAACCTCCCAAAATGCCGCCGAACGCGCGGGTATCACCTCCTGGGGCTGGTATTCGGGTCTATAATAGGGGAGAATGATGTGAGCTATAAAATATCACACGGAAGCATTGACCCAAGTCCGTATAAGCCCCTGCTCAATGGGGCAGAAAGGGGAATCCTATGCCCAACCGTCTGATTAACGAGACAAGCCCCTACCTCCTTCAGCACGCCAATAATCCCGTAGACTGGTATGCCTGGGGGGAGGAGGCCCTTCAGAAGGCCCTGGCAGAGGACAAGCCTATCATGCTAAGTATTGGCTACTCAGCATGTCACTGGTGCCACGTAATGGAGCGGGAGTCCTTTGAGGACCCGGAAATCGCAGGCATCATGAACGAGCATTTTGTCAACATCAAGGTAGACCGGGAAGAACGACCGGACCTGGACAGCATCTATATGAACGCCGTGCAGGCGTTGACCGGCAGTGGGGGATGGCCCATGACGGTGTTCCTAACGCCCGATGGCCGGCCTTTTTATGGCGGTACTTACTTCCCTCCGGTAGACTCAAGGGGTATGCCGGGCTTCCCCAGTGTGCTGCTGGGGGTTGCTGAAGCTTACCGGACCCGGCGGGGTGACGTGCTCCAGGCTACCCAGCAGCTATTGTCCCACCTCCAGCATGTGGCACAGGTACCGCGAGGGGTGGAGGCCCTTACCCCAGACATCCTCCATCAGGTATACCAGGTTATGGGACAGAGCTATGACTATCAGAACGGCGGATTCGGAGGAGCGCCCAAGTTCCCCCAGCCCATGAACTACGAGTTCATGCTGCGCTATTACCACCTGACCAAAAGCCCCAGAGCATTGGAAATGGTAGATATGGCTATCCAGAGGATGGCGACCGGTGGTATCTACGACCAGATTGGCGGTGGCTTCCATCGCTACTCCACCGACCCTTACTGGTTGGTGCCGCATTTCGAGAAAATGCTCTACGACAACGCTCTCCTGAGCCGCCTCTACATCCACGCATACCAGGCAACCGGCAATCCATTGTACAAGCGCATAACCGTGGAGACCCTTGACTATGTGCTACGAGAGATGACCGACCCCTCCGGTGGATTCTACTCGACCCAGGACGCCGACAGCGAAGGTGAGGAGGGGAAATTCTTCGTCTGGACGGACGAGGAGATTGAGGACCTTTTAGGCACGGAGGAGGGCGCTCTGGTTGCCGGATACTTTGGTGTAACTGAGGCGGGGAACTTCGAGGGAAAGAACATCCTGAACGTGCCCCAAGCTGAAGAGGACGTGGCAGTCCAGGCCGGCGTTAGCATAGAAGGGCTTGGTGCAATGGTCAGTCGAGCAAAGCCCGTTCTGCTTGACGCCCGAGAACAGAGGGTGCATCCCGCCCGAGATGAGAAGATTCTGTCCGCATGGAATGGCCTCATGATGCGCAGCTTTGCAGAGGCGGCCTCAGTTCTGCGTCGAGAGGATTACAGGGAAGCGGCAATAGCAAACGCTTCCTTCCTGCTCAAAGAGTTACGCAGTGATGGACGGCTATTACGCACCTACAAAGACGGTCGTGCCAGCTTGAAGGGCTACCTCGAGGACTATGCATTCGTGGCGGACGGCCTCCTGGCTCTATATGAGGATACCTTTGACCCACGGTGGTTGCAGGAGGCCTGCTCCCTGGCCGACAGTATGATTGACCTTTTCTGGGATGAGAGCCAGAACGCCTTTTATGATACGGGCAAGGACCACGAAAACCTGATAGTCCGCCCTAGGGACCTCTTCGATAATGCCACTCCCTGTGGCAACTCGGTGGCTGTAGACGTATTGCTCCATCTATCCATTCTCACAGGGGACAGCGACTACGCCCGACGGGGTTCCGCGGTACTCCGGTCCATGCAGCAGTACATGGCCGGCGCTCCCCTGGGTATGGGCCATTGGCTCTGTGCATTGGACTTCTACCTGTCCGCACCCAAAGAGATAGCCGTGGTAGGCCCGCGCAAGGACCCGGACACCCAGGCCCTTCTGGCTCTGGTCTATGGTCGTTACCTGCCCAACAAGGTGGTGGCGGGAAGTGAACTCGATGACCTTGAACCGGGGACCCGGTCTATTCCTCTTCTCCAGGACCGGGGCATGGTGGGAGGTCGCCCCACCGTCTACGTGTGCCAGAACTACGTGTGCCAGCTTCCGGTCACGGAGTTGGACGCCCTGGCAAGCCAGTTAGAAGGTTAGGTCGGGCTACCCTCGCGTACCAAATCAGGGTATAATGTCTCAGAGCTTTTTGAGGACTCTGACATTCACACACCAACCATCTGGAAAGGAGTCGGCATGGTTAGCAGACAAACAATCGAGGCAGCAAAGGAGCATTTCGGCACTGTGCTGGAGCAGCAGCTTGAGCGAGTCGAACGACTCAAGGCTGAAGACGATTGGCTGAACTACAGCGAGATCAGTCCCATCAAAGTAGGTATGATAGGTGGCGATGGCATTGGTCCATACATAGCTGCCGAGTCCCAGCGGGTGTTGGAGTTCCTTTTGAAAGACCAGGTAGCCAGTGGCAAAGTTGCCTTCCGCACTATCGAAGGCCTGACCATAGAAAATCGAGCGGAACGCATGAAGAGCATCCCCGACGACGTGCTGGCCGAGATTAGGGACTGCCACGTCACCCTGAAGGGTCCGACCCATACCCCCGAGCGAGGGGATGGCTGGCCTAATCTGGAGAGCGCCAACGTGTCCATGCGAAAGGAGTTGGACCTCTTCGCCAACGTCCGGCCTGTCCGCATCCCCAGCCAGGGGATAGACTGGACCTTCTTCCGGGAGAACACCGAGGATATGTATGCGGTGGGTAGCCAGGGTATAAACGTTACCGAAGACCTGGGAATTGACTTTCGGGTCATCACAAGCCAGGGGTCAGAGAGAATCATTGACGCAGCCTTTGCCCACGCCCATCGGACTGGCAAGGACACGGTAACCGTGGTCACAAAGGCCAACATCGTCAAGACCACCGACGGCAAGTTCCTTGACATTGCCAGAAAGGTATCGGAGAAGTACCCCAACATCACATGGGAGGGATGGTACATAGACATTATGACGGCGGCCCTCATCAATCCCGCCCGTCAGAAGCAGTTCCAGGTGCTGGTACTGCCCAACCTCTACGGCGACATCCTTACCGATGAGGCGGCCCAGATTCAGGGTGGCGTGGGAACCGCAGGCAGCGCCAACTTGCGCAAGAGGTACGGCAAGTTCGAGGCCATTCATGGCAGCGCGCCGCGCATGGTACGAGAGGGCCGCTCTCAGTATGCGGACCCCAGCTCCATGATGCGTGCCGGAGCCATGCTGTTGACCCACATCGGCTTTGAGGACCAGGGCAACAAGCTGCACAAGGCCCTTGACATCTGCGGTCAGTACGAAAGAAAAATTGCCATCACAGGCCGCGACACAGGCTGCACGGGCAAGGAATTTGGCGACTATCTGATGGAGACCATTGAGGACTCGAAGTTGGAGTCCCGATGGGATGAGTACGTTCAAGGTTAGATGCTTCGAAGTATTCGATAACAGGCCGTCGGATAGCTAAACTATACAATGGCTAGCGACGGCCTTGTAATGTAATAAGGAGTGAGATACATGCGCAAGAAGGTCACAGTGGTCGGTGCCGGAAACGTGGGAGCCACCACAGCCCAGAGGATACACGAGTTGGGCTACGCCGACGTAGTTCTTGTAGATGTGGTTGAAGACCTGCCCCAGGGGAAAGCCCTGGACATGCTGGAATCCGGCCCGGTTCTGGGTTCCGACTCTCAGGTTATTGGGACCAACGGCTACGAGGAGACCGCCAACTCGGACCTGGCAATCATTACCGCCGGTATAGCTCGCAGACCGGGAATGAGCCGGGACGACCTGCTGCTTACCAATATGAAAATCATAGGCAGCGTCACCCAGGAAGTGGTCAAGCACTCCCCCAACTGCATCCTGATGGTGGTGACGAATCCCCTGGACGCCATGGTCCAGCATGCCTTCCGCGTCAGCGGTTTCCCGAGACATCGAGTCTTTGGAATGGCGGGGGTTCTGGATACATCCCGGTTCCGCACCTTCATCGCCCAAGAACTGGACGTATCGGTGGAGGACGTTCAGGCCTACGTCCTGGGAAGTCACGGTGACGACATGGTCCCCCTGGTGCGCTACACCACCGTGGGCGGCATACCTATCACCGAGCTTCTATCTCAGGACGCCATAGACCGCCTGGTGCAGCGTACCCGCCAGGGAGGCGGAGAAATCGTGGCTCTGCTCAAGGCGGGAAGCGCCTATTACGCTCCTTCCGCCGCCATAACGCAGATGGCCGAGGCGGTGCTGCTGGACAAGAAGCGCATCCTCCCCTGCTGCGTCTACCTGGAAGGCGAGTACGGCATTGACGGTCTCTACATGGGCGTTCCCGTCAAGCTGGGGGAGAAGGGCATCGAGGAGATAATACAGATAAGACTCACGGAAGACGAGCAGACCGCCCTTAACAAGTCCGCTCAGAACGTCCGGGAATTGCTAGAGGTCATGCAGAATTCCGCTCAGAGTGCCGGGTAGGCCACTAAAACCTGGGCCCTCAAATAAGCCTGTGTCTGAGGTTTCTCATTCCGCTCCGCTAGGTTTGGAATGAACCTGGTGGATGGGGAAATGGAGATTGAGGACGTCTACAGATGGGGGATTATGTAGAGAATTGTGGTAGTCTGCGGAGCGGGAGCTAGCAGATACAAATGCGCCTGCGGGGACCCAATAAAGACTGGTGTTCCTTGGTGATCTGTCTCTGTGGATCCTGTTTCGTAGTGAAGACTATGCCCCTGCGTATGAGTTTCCTGAAATCTCCCTCCAAATCGTTGTCATTGGTATACAGCAGACGGGTTCCGCTGATTCTTGCCAGGGCAATTACGTGTGGGTCATCACTCCGACACACTCCGTCTGCCAGCACGGCGCGAGTCTCGTCATCCACTTTTTTATCGTCCAGAATTCTGGCCCGTCCTGCCTGCACTGCTTGACGGAGCCATACTACGAAGTCCTGGTTACCAGACAGTTCATCCCGGAGCTTCCCCCCAACTACTAACCTCCCCTTTCCTTTCGTCAACCAAGTAAGAAAGAATTTCCCTGCTGGCGATTCCGCTCCTCCAAAGACTTCATCTCTAGCACTGTTATCAACAATTGCACACATTCAGATACCAATCGATCGGCGCGTTTCTTCCATAAAAAATTGGCGATAGCTTGGAGGTGTGTCTTGGACATTTCCGGCTTCATCCAAAGCAAGGGAATGAATCTTGATATCCGTGCCATTTGCTTCAAAGTAGACAATGGAGACGTCGTCTGCCGTGAGTGGTGTCCTCTTATCCCTGACATCCATACGTACGCGGTCAAGTATGTAGTCGCTATGGGTCTCGACGACTACTTGCTTCTCCCAACTCGCTAGTTCACAAAATAGAGTTCCCAACGCTGCTTGGGCTGTAGGGTGCAAGTGCACTTCCGGTTGTTGTAGGAGAAACATAGGAGCTTGTTCCTTGCGCAAGAGCTCAGTTAATATAGGCAAGGCTTGGCTGACTCCGTAGCCTACGTCGATCAGATTCGTCTTATTCCCCCTCGACTTCCCTGTAGATATTCTCACGTGCAATTGGAATGGAGAGGCTTCTGTCTTACCCAGAGATTTAATGGAAATCTCACCAAACAGCCCTGAGTCTTTGCCAAACGCTTCCAAAGACCTCTTTAGACTGCTCCACCCTTCTGGATCACGCCTAGACAAATTCGCGAGGAGCATTGGAATATACTCTCCGCTAGGGTCTTGAAAGGGCCTAGCGGGATCATACGTACGCTTTGGCGTAGACCTTACCGGCGCACCTGCAAAGGGTGAGTTAGCGCCTCTGGGATTTCTAATGAACCGCAGCTGTTCAAACGCCTCCGCAAGGTCAACAAATTGCTTGATGTCCTTCCGGGTCAGCACTTGACTTACCTGTTCACTTGTCGCATCAGAAGGGTCTTCATGTGCTTCTCCCACCATACAACGCCGTACCAAGGACCAAAGGAGCGGTAATCGGTTGTCAGCCAGCCTTGCGGTCCGCCGCTGAGGTATACGTGCCTCGCGTCCAGAGACAACGAGACGAATATCATCTTCTCCTGCCTCTAGGACTTTATTCCCGCTCGTCAATCTCCGCCTTGTGGGGTACGGAAAGCCATCCCTCGGTTCGAATGTCACTGTAAAGGTTGCAAGCTCAGAAGGCGGTCTCTGTATGTTACTTGGCCGCCTTTGGGGTATAGTCCTTGTGAAACTAGCCTCAAACGACTGACCACGATTCCTTGCTGTATGATGGACGATTTCCCGGAACGCCCCCAGATCATAGGGAGGCTGTTGGAAGTCAGGAACCAAAGACTCGGAACTGACTTGCCAGAGAGCACGCACCATTGCGAGAAAGGATGTCTTGCCGGTGCTGTTTTCCCCCACAAGGAGAGTCAGAGGGGCCAACCGCGCCGATTGCTCTTCTCTAAAACACCTGTAATTCTTAACAGTGACGAGTTCCATGACATCCCTCAAGGAAAAGCCTTAGACGACCACAGTAGAACAAGCATCCTCTTATATAATTTATGGCAGTATAGAGTCTATTTGTAAGCCAATTGCGATCCATCACCCTTATTCTTCACTTCTGCTTGCTCAGACCAGCTTCCTCTCGCGGGCCCTGGCATAGGCCAGCTTGAATATCTCCTAGGGCTGGGCCCCGGTAAATAGCTGGTTGCCTATGAGGAAAGCGGGGATTCCCCGTATGTTCATGCCCCTCGC
>JAGWBG010000336.1:0-1312 GCA_021296015.1 Dehalococcoidia bacterium
CACAACAAGACCCTTGCCGCACAGCTTGCCACTGAGTTCAGGGAGTTCTTCCCCGACAACGCCGTGGAGTACTTCGTCTCCTACTACGATTATTACCAGCCCGAGGCCTACGTTCCTCAAACGGACACATATATCGAGAAGGATTCCGACATCAACGAGGAGATAGACAAGCTGCGTCTCTCGGCCACCAGGTCTCTTATGACCCGTCGAGACGTGCTGATTGTCGCCTCCGTCTCTTGCATCTACGGTCTTGGCGACCCGGAAGACTACTACAGTTTCGTGGCCCAGGTAAAGGTGGGAGAGACGCGCAACAGGAGCAGCCTGGTGCGACAGCTTGTGAGTATGCAGTACGAGCGCAACGACATGGACCTGAGCCGGGGGAAGTTCCGCATCAAGGGCGATACCCTGGAGCTATTGCCCGCCTTCGAAGAGGTGGCGGTCCGGGTGCAGTTCTGGGGAGACGAGATAGAGCGCATCGTTGAGGTAGACCCTCTCACCGGGGAGATTCTCTCCCAACGCCAGGAGATGGACATATATCCGGCCAAGCATTTCGTAACCTCCAAAGAGAAGCTGGACATGGCCATCCAGGACATCCAGGTGGAGCTGGAGGAAACCCTTGGGCAACTCAAGTCTCAGGGCAAGCTGCTGGAGTCGGCCCGCCTGGAGTCTCGTACCAACTACGACCTGGAGATGATGCGCGAGACCGGCTTCTGCTCCGGCGTGGAGAACTACGCCCGCCACCTATCACGTAGGCAACCAGGCAGTTCTCCCTGGACTCTCTTGGACTAATTTCCCGAGGACTTTCTCATGTTCATTGACGAGTCCCACATGACTCTGCCCCAGCTGAGGGGCATGTACCATGGCGATATATCCCGCAAGCAGACTCTGGTGGACTACGGCTTCAGGCTGCCCTCGGCGCTGGACAACAGACCCCTTAATTTCCGAGAGTTCGAGGGTCATATAAACCAGGTCATCTTCGTCTCTGCCACACCCGGCCCCCATGAGATGGAAGTGAGTAATCGCGTGGTCGAGCAGGTGATACGACCTACAGGGCTGCTGGACCCCACCATAGAGGTAAAGCCGACCCAGGGGCAGATAGACGACCTCATGTACCAAATCAAGGAGCGAGTGGATAAGGGCGAGCGCTGCCTGGTAACCACCCTCACCAAGAAGATGGCCGAGGAGCTAGACGACTATCTTCGAGAAATGGGCATCAGGACTCACTACCTCCACTCGGATCTGGAGACCTTGAAGCGCAGCGAGATTCTCAGGGACCTGCGCCTGGGTGTCTACGACGTGGTGGTGGGGATAA
>JAGWBG010000336.1:1470-2363 GCA_021296015.1 Dehalococcoidia bacterium
ATAGCCGAGACCTACCGGCGCCGGGAGATACAGCTCGCTTATAACGTGGAGCATGGATTCGTCCCGCAGGGTATCAAAAAGGCGGTCAAAGATATAACCGACCGGGTCAAAGCCGTAGCCGAGAGCCGTGCTCCCTACATGACCCGAAGGCAGGCCATGTCGAAGGACGAAATGTTCCGTGTCGTCAAGGACCTGGAGACACAGATGAAGGCGGCTGCCAAGAATCTTGAATTCGAGAAGGCCGCAATGATGCGGGACGAGATTTTTGAGCTCCGACGTATCCTGGCAGTGGACGAGAAAGGGCCGCTATCCTCGGCTAGGTCGTAAAGTTGACGTAGTCAATCAAGATTTGGTACAATCCCAATGAAGTCAAAGGAAGACTTGCGGAGGAGAATATGGCAGGTGTGATAGTCACTAATGAAGAGGTCAGGGAGACGCTGAAAAACGTCTATGACCCGGAGATACCCGTTAACGTGGTAGACCTGGGGCTTATCTACGACATTCAGGTGAGCGAGGGCAACGTCTTCGTCCAGATGACCCTTACCGCTCCGGGCTGCGGAATGGGTCCAATGATTGCCCAGCAGGCTGAGTGGGCGGTTTCGGAGATAGAGGGCGTGGAGGACGTCGAGGTGGAGATGACCTTTGACCCACCCTGGAGTCCTGACCTGATTAGCGAGGACGGCAAGAAACTTCTGGGTCTGGACTAATCTTCAGGCACTTCCACGGCTCCTTTTGATAACTAAGGTGGGTGTGAGGAATGACAACTCCCCAAGAGAAAGCCAGGCTTGAGGCTATCAAACGCACTTGGCAGCAGAAGCGCCAGGTAACTCAGCGTCTAGCCAGCATAAAAACCAAGGTGGCAGTGTACAGCGGCAAGGGCGGCGTTGGAAAGA